>NZ_AKJO01000121.1:0-3423 GCF_000282295.1 Pseudomonas sp. GM33 | reverse complement strand
CACGCCCCGCCGCATCGAACACCTGCCGCGTGACCCGGGGCCTCGGCGTTTGTCCGACCGCCGCGCGCCAGTAGCCCACGCCACGCACAGCGAGCCCTCGCGGATCCATGACCGAGAGGGTGGGCGTTGCATGATGCACAGAAGAATTGTTCATGGGCTCTGGATAACATTCGCGGTCGGCCAGCGTCTACTGTCAGAAGTTACAGGTGAAGCCAGGGCATGAACGTGAGCACCCTGCAACGCCGCCTCAAGGACGACGGCTGCGCCTTCAACAACGTGCGTCGAGATCTGGTGCTGCGTTACCTGGACAACCCGAACTACTCGCTGAGCCGGATTGCCGACATGCTTGGGTATTCGATGGCGAGTTCGTTTACGCGGTGGTTTATCAGTCAGTTCGGGATGCCGCCGGCGACTTGGCGGGCGCAGAAGCAGGGGGCTGCGAAAGTGCAGGTGGATGCTGTGGGGCAGGTTGTTCCGAAAGAAACCTGATTCGGTTGGACTATTGGTAGCTCGATAAGGCTATCGGTCAGGTGCCGGGCTGCCAGCCAGGGTGTTTCTTTTTTATATGATATTTCATTACGCTTGGGTCACTATACATAGCGGAACAGCCTTCAACTGGGCATGAACCCGGTGCTCTGTGGGTCCAGGCGTGTCTATCCCTATTGTTTTTTTTACTAAATGTTTTGCCACATTCAGGATACATGCAGCTGTAGGGCTTTTCGTCGGAATGGGTTCGCATGTGGTGCTCAAGATAATCTTTTCGAGCAAACACTTCGTCGCATCCCGGATGCTTACACTGATGGCGCTTTTCACCGGTATGGGTTCGCATGTGGCGCTCAAGAGCATCCTTTCGAGCAAACGCTACGTCGCATCCCGGATGCTTACACTGATGGCGCTTTTCGTCGGCATGGATTAGAAGATGTCTCGTTAAATCGTATCGTTGCGTAAATGCTTTACTGCAGGTAGGGCAGGTATGATCTTTCGATGCCCCCGACACAACTGCCGACGAAGGACCGGCAACAGGAGAACTGGCAGGCTGATCCGCATTGGCATCAAATGCCTTGGTCGCCGCAATTTGAAAATCCAACTCTGCTAGAGGGTTAGAGGGCCCAACATATCCATCCAGGCTCCAATTTGAAGTCTGTGAATTGAAATCGATGTCGTCGAGGTAGAGGGTACGATCTGCCAAGGCACTCTCGGCGGCTCTCGCGTCAAGAACATCCTCCGAAATCGAGTTGACTTTATCACCAACCCCCGACCACATCCGCCCATCCCGATCCACCCTCCCCATCGGCGAATTCCCCACAAACCCATACAGATTCAACCCATCCACCGCCCCCGCCGGATCGGGATTGATCCAGCGGCTCAACCACGGCGCAAAATAGCGATACCCGTAGTAATACAACCCGGTCGCATCCCGTTCCTTGCCTGAATAACGAAGGGTTTTCCAGGCGCCGCTCTGGTCGCTGTGGTCCTCCCACGCCGTGCCGCAAAACGGGTAATAGGCTTCCCGGCTCTGCACGTTGGCGTGGTCGTCGAGTTCCAGCGTGCCGGAGCCCAGATGGTCGGTCAGGTGGTAGCGCAGCGCGAACGTCGGCGCCTGCGGCCCTTGTAGCCATTTCACCCGATTGCGCCCGGCCTCCAGGTCAAGCACCTGGTGCGTCGGGGTACCGTTGTGAAGGTGGATCTCCAGCCCCGGCAGGTAGCGCACTTCGCTGGTCACGGTTCGAGCATCGGTCAGGGCCGTGCGGACTTTGCGCAGGCGTTTGCCCCCGCCGCCGTAGAGGTAGCGTTCGGTGTCGTCGGCTTCATTCTCCCGTTGTACCGGCGACACGCTGGTCAGTTGGTTGCGCAAATCCCAGGTCATGGCTTGGCCACGCTGCAGGAAGCGCAGGTTGCCATTGCGGTCGAAGTGGTTGTCGAAATCCGGCGGCTGATCGTCTTCGAGCAGGCTGCGATTGCTGTTCGCGGCAACGGCCCAGCTCCGGGTGAAGGGTTGCGCGCCGAGGTGCCGCAGTTCGGTCATGTTGCCGGCCGGGTCGTAGTCGTATTCCTCGCGGTAGTTCACTACGGCGTTGGGGTCTGCTGAGGTTCGATACTGGCTGACGGGATAAACCGAAGATCGCTCGGCTTCCCAACCGGTTGCGCCGATCAACTGGCCGAGGCTGTCATAGTCGAAGGTGCGCAGCGCCTCAATGCGCTGGTTCTTGAAGAAGCGCACCGGCAATGCGTGGTCCTTGATGCCCACGATGTTGCCAGCCGCATCGACTTCGTAACTCAGATCCTGCACGGGTGACGCGCCAGGCAACCTAGCGGTCAAACGCAGCAAGCGGCCGTCGCTGGGGGCGTACTCGGCCTCGGTGACCACGCCGTTGCCGGCGGTTTCCCGTTCAACCTGGTTGCTCGGGTTGTAGCGAATGTCGTGGACCAGGCACTGGCCGGGGGCCGGGTTGTTCGCCGGTTGCAGCCAGCCCTCCTTGAGCTGCCCAGCCACGGTGTAACCGAATCGCCGACGGTGGCCGCTGGCATCGACAAGGCTCAGCAAATCTCCGGCGGGGTCATAGCCCCAGCGGCTCTCCAGCCCCACCCCAGGGTCAAGTAATGCATCACGTGCCGACTCGTCCAGCGGCCAATCGGGTGTGTCCAACTCCGTGAGAAAGTGGCTGATTTCACTTTGCGCCAGCCCCATCAAATCGTACTCGGGCATATGCCGGGTGCCGGCCGGATCGTCGTGACGAATCAGTCGACCACATTGATTGCCGACCTCGATATCGGCGGCGCCATACTTGAATCGCTCGACCATCCGGCCCGCCTCACCACGCGCCTGCTCCATCACCGCCGTCGGGCGTAGCGAGGTGTCGTATTCAAAGTCCTGCCGCGAGCCTCGGCTGTCCCACTGGCTCAGGGTTTCACCGGCCTGCCCCAGCAGTAACACCCGCCAACCGGCATCAACGCTATCCGTCGCCAGCACAGTCCCTGTCAGGCTGAAACCGTGACCCATCGCCGGAACCGGCAACCGCGCATCCCACTGCTCAACCCCACGCCCCGCCGCATCGAACACTTGCCGTGTCACCCGCGCCTGCGGCGCTTGCCCGGCCTTTGAGCGCCAGTAGCCCACGCCACGCACAGCGAGCCCTCGCGGATCCATGACCGAGAGGGTGGGCGTGGCATGATGCACAGAAGAATTGTTCATGGGCTCCGGATAACATTCGCGGTCGGTCAGCGTCTACTGTCAGAAATTACAGGTGAAGCCAGGGCATGAACGTGCGCACCCTGCAACGCCGACGACGGCTGCGCCTTCAATCGCTGGCAAGCCAGCTCCCACAAGGGACCGTGCCCACGATAAAACTGTAGGAGCCAGCCTGCTGGCGATGGACTCCAGTGCGCCGCGTTTATCCAGCTCACACGCGTAATCGTTAACGA
>NZ_AKJO01000120.1:0-5367 GCF_000282295.1 Pseudomonas sp. GM33 | reverse complement strand
GCCAGGTTGATTTCCACCAGGGCCCCACTGACCCCGGTATTGCCCAGACGCCGACCGATGTCGTAACCCTCATCGACATTGCCCAACTCGATACCGTGGCCGTCCGTATTCAGGCCGTGCAAGGCATTGGTCAGGGCGATTTCAGCGTCCCGGTTGTCGGTGGTGTCATAGAACACGCGGACCGGCTTTTGCCCTTTGGGTAATGTCTCCAGGGCTTGCAGCCAGCCTGCCTGCAGGGCTTTGGCCTGCAAGGCCGGTTTTAGGCGCTGGCCGTGTTCATCCTGCATCGAGACCTTGATTGGTCGGTGCAAGTAACCCAGCACTGGCGCGGCGTCGAACTCTTTGACCTGGTGTTGGGCCCAGCGGATGGGTAGCCATGGGGAGGGTTCGAACTCTCCTGGCCCGCGGTTGCTGATGGTTTGCCAGAGGGTGGGGAGTTGGGATTGCCAGTAGGCGGTGGACATGGTGCCGGGAGCTAAGGGATCTTGAGCGCCTTTGGCACGTTCCGCCTCTTCGTACACATCTAGAAACTCACGGGATTGTTTCCAGTAAAACGCCCACAACTTGCCCAAATCAGTGTCTTTGTTCTGGTTGTCCTCACGTTCGTGGGTGGCATAACGGCGAATGTACCGATCCACCCGATCCGAACGGGTGACCAGCAGCCCCGCCATGCTTTCGTACACCGTGGGGACGACATGGCCGTTCTGCAACCCAGGGGTGCCAGGCACGCGTAAACCGTTTCGCGTGACATCGCCGTCCTCGCTCACGATCAAGGCCTGGGGCACTTCGGGGTTGTCATCAAAGAACTGGAACAAGCGCTCGATCATGCCCTGAGCATGGGTCGTATTCTCCGCGTCCTGCCACAAAAACAGCGTGACACCAAGCGTGGCGGCATTGCGACCGTTGAGGATATTGCTCGCAGCCCCGGTATCTGAAGGTTGCTTGGGCGGTGCGATGGAAAACACCGGGATTGGCCAGTACGCCACCGACTCGCCTGCCGAATGTTTGAAGGCGACTCGGATTTTGATATCTCTGGAGTTCTCTCTGGATTTTAGTGATGCCTTATAGTCCTTAGGATCTTGTGAGTAAATCGAAGCAAAGTTGTTATTTTTCTTCTTGATGAATTGCCAGATCTCCGATTGGTGGTCCTGGTAGATCCCAAGCCCCACCCCTCGTATTTCCAACGCATAAGTCCGCTCTTGGGTGGCCTGCCGCTCGGCGATCTGTGCCTTGACGTCGGCTTTGTAAGCGGCAAGTCCGGCCTTTTCACTGGCCACGGCTTTGCCCCACCAGTGAACGCTGAAAATCAGCAGCAAGGGGCCCAGAATGGCAGCGATTCCCCAGCGCAGTACCGGGTTGAGGTCACGTATTTCCACGTTGTTTTCCTGTGCCTTGATGTGGACCAGCCAGACGAAGCCGAGCCAAAGGATCAGCAGTACGCCGGCGATCCAGAGATAGGGCTTGAGTTTCGGTAAAGTTCGGGGGCGGTTTTGAGGAACGCTCACAAGGCACCTCCGTTTTTAGAGGCGCCGGCAAGCAGAGCGGGTGGCGACAACGGA
The DNA here is from genome assembly GCF_000282295.1 of Pseudomonas sp. GM33. NCBI lineage: Bacteria > Pseudomonadati > Pseudomonadota > Gammaproteobacteria > Pseudomonadales > Pseudomonadaceae > Pseudomonas > Pseudomonas sp. GM33. Next base: position 3,808 of record NZ_AKJO01000120.1, on the reverse strand, counting down.
ACCAACACGGAGGATGGAAATACGCCGAACTGGTAATACAGGTAACTGGATTTCACTAGCGCCTGTGTATCAGCGCTGAGTCGCGACCAACCTGGCAAATGCCTGGCGCGCTCGAATTGTTTTTCATCCATCTTCCAATCCGCAATCGCCACCAACACCTCACGCATCTCCGGGTCGTCAAGGCAGTGCGCCTGGCCAATGGCAATGTCCATCGCCGTCACCCAACGCTGGTTTTCCGGGTTGCGCAGGATCGCCGAGTGGTAGGAGTTGGCGCCCCAGGTCCCCTGGTCACGGTCCATGCGCGCCCGAGCTTCTCGCGGGGTCTCCTCGCGCTCGTGACAAGAGCTGGAACTGGAGCGGGCCGCGCCTTTTCGCACGGCGCGCGTGTGGTCTTCCGGGTCTTCGGACAATCCGTTGAAACGCGCCAGCGCTTCCTGCTGCGTGGTGTACGGGGCGTCATACTCGGCGGGCATTTTGATCCACAAAAAGGTCGCGGCGTCTTTGCCCAGCGCGATGCTCTTGGCCACCTCATCCGGTTTGTCCAGGCCGGCGGTGGTCGGGCTGCCGGTTACCGCTTCGCCACCGAACATCTGCGGCGCATGGGGCGGGTGCAAGGCTTCGGCGTTGATCAGGCGTTCCTGCCCCTTGGCTATCGGCGCTTGCGAGGCCACTCCGGTGACAAAGGAAGCGCCCGGGTAGCGGTGTTCGCCAGGCGCGCGGATGAATTCGGGTTGTGGCGGCTTGCCCACCAGCACCGGCTCGCCGTCACGATGACGTTTGGTCCACAGCCGTTGATAGAAGCCCAGAGACTGCAGCGCCATCATCGCCGGCCGGCCATCCGGCGTTGCATCCGGCACCCCGTAGGTGCCGATGCCTTGCACGTCGTCCAGAGCCACGGTGGTGTCGTCCGGGCAAAAATACAGGTACACCTTGCCGCGATTGTCGCGCTCGGGAAAAACGCTGAGGTTGCCGACCTTGTCCTTGCGGGTCCCTTGCGTCGGTGACCATTGCGGGCCACTGCGACCGCCATAGGTTTTGGCTTCCCGGAGCGCGGATAATGGTGGCTGGGCATGAGGCGTTTGCGTGACCGCCGTGACGATACGGATCAGGGTGGCGAGGGTGTCATGGTTCTTGGGGGTGACGTCGCGCAGGACGCTATAAGGCGTGTCCACGAGAATCAGGGTGTCGGCGCAACGCTGCCCCTTGTCCACCAGCAGGGCCTGTGCCAGTAACGCGACCAGGGTGCCTTGGCTATGGCCCATGATGGTGATGGTTTCATCGGGGGATACCCGGCGAATTTCCCTGACCAGCATTGCCAGGCGGTGAGCGGCCAACACAAAGTAATGCCGCAGCGGCGCATTGGCGAAGAGCAGGTAATTGTTCGGCTTGATCAATTCGACCATGCCGGTTTTCCGGTTGGCCTTGAAACCCTCGCCATACATCTCTTCCAGGTTGTTGGTGGCATTGACAAAAAAACCACCGGCCTTGGCAAAGTGGCGATCCAGGCGATTGCCCTGGATATCCTGAAACTGATTGCGCATCCTGAAAGGATCACCCGCGTCATCACGCTTGACTTGTTCCGGCGCGGCGCGATAGCCCCAGTAGAACGGGATCATCAGGCTTCGGACTTTGGGATCGTCCGTGTCACGCTGATACAGAAAGGTATCAGGATCATCGAGCGTGGCTTTCTGATCAGCGCTCCGTTCATCAAGTGGCAGTTCTTTGGCTTCACTGTAATCCGCCCCATACCGCCCCGCCTTCAAATCCGGCCGATCCAGCCGCTCATTCACCCCCTGGCACAACCCGGTTTCCACCGACTCATAGGACGCCCCGGGGTCATTTACGCCATGCAGGAAGATCACCACCCCCGGCAGGTCGGCGGGCACTTCCATGTTGCGCACGGTGTTGCAGTTGGGCATCAGGCGGGTGGTGAGTTGCGCCACGCAGTACATCTCTTCGCTGCTCATTGGCGTCCACCGTTCGGGCCTTTGTCACGCATCGCCGCCGTTTGCGCCTGATGCATCTGCTCGCGCTCCACCCGCTCGGTCAGTCCGCTTGAATCCGTCAGTCCTTGCACCGTGCTGCCATCCTCCAGTTTGATTTGGTAAGCATGCTCGACCGCCAGTCGGGCGCTGCCGTCGTCGTGGCCGGGGTAGTGAAAGGCCAGGCATTGAGCGGCGGAGTCACGACCAAACGTGGGCACCGAAGCACTATCGGTCTTGGGCCCCACCCAGTCATGCTCGCCGGCATGCACAACGGCCTTGCCCTGGGTACCGATCTCGACCCCGCCACCGATCCTGATGTAGCTGCCGTCATCGGCCACCAGGCGGATGGTGGGGGCGGTGATGAGCACTTCGCCTTCGGCAGCCGACAGGTGCAGGTTCTTTTGCGCGTTGAGCACCATGTCGTCGTCCTGGGCCTGCACCAGCACCTTGCCGCGATTGGCGATGGCGCTGATGCCTTCGTCCTGGGCGAAGGCGCTGATGCCTTTGCCGGCGTGCAAGCGCATGGCCGCGCCGCTGCTCAGCTGCAAATGATCCTGGGCGGTGGTGTCATGGTTTTCACCGGCGTAATGCACCTGCGAGCGCGGTGTGGCGCTGGCAATGCCGGCTGCAGCCGCTATCGCGACCACCGGATCGCCCGGACTGTTGCTTTCGGGTGCCGGCCATTGGCTCAGCGACTGACGCAACGCCTCGATGCCCTGGGTGTCGATCTTCGGGCTGCCACGGGCAGCGGCGGTCTGGCCGAGGGCCTGGAACAGTTCGCCGCACTCGGCCAACAGCTTGAGCAGTTCTTCGCGGTCCAGCTGTGAACCCTGCGCATCGTGGCGAGCGTAGGTGGTCAACAACAGCCCTTGGGCCGCCCGCAGGGCAATCGCGGCATCGCTGCGCAGTTCGGCGCCCTGGCCGCGCGCCTGGGCCTGCCCGTCGGTTCGCGGCGTGACGAGCTTGCCCAGGTTCAGCGCGGTGGCCTGATGGGTCGTGCCCAGTCGGGCGCGCACCGCGCCGGGTGTATCGTCGAAGAGCAGTTCGTTGAAGCCCTTGCCCTGATGTTCCCGGGTCTGGATCCCGGATAAGGTTCGATTGCCCGGCAACCCCGTGGCGTTACTGAAGTGCGGGGGAAAATGGTCGGCGTTGTAGAGCACCGACGTCACCAGGGGACGGTCGATGTCGCCGCCGAGGAAGGTCACCAGCACTTCCTGACCGATGCGCGGCAAAAACTGGTGGCCGAAGCCGGCGCCGCCACTGGGCATGGCGACCCTGAGCCAAGTCGTGCCCTGGGCAGGGTCCTGCGCCCGCTGCCAATGAAAGCGCACTTGCACGCGCGCCAGTTCGTCGGTGAAAACCTCCTCACCTTCCGGGCCCACCACAATGGCGGTGAGCGGCCCGGAAATCGTCGGTCGCGGCGTAATGATCGGCGGGCGAAAGGCAATCTTGTGGCGGATGCAGACGAAACTGTTGTCGTAGCTCGCCGGTTGATCCGTCAGGTAGTTGTTGCGGCCTTGGTGCTCCACCTTGAGCAGGAGGAACTGACGATCATCCACGGGATCAGCATCGTGATCGAAGTGCTGGGTCAGTTCGAAGGTGTAGCCCGGCAGCATGGCGCGACAGTTGCTGGCGCCCTCAAACGTCTTGCCCTGTGCCTCCAGGGCTTCGAGTCGATGCCGCACCAGCGCCTCACCATCTGCAGGCATACCGTGGCTGTAATGACCGGGAAAGTCGTAGATCTCGTAGGCTGGCACATCACCCTGGACGTTAAGGCTGGGCATGCTGACCGGCAGCGGATTGCGCGGCTGCCGGTAGTCGAA
>NZ_AKJO01000119.1:0-65965 GCF_000282295.1 Pseudomonas sp. GM33 | reverse complement strand
CGCAAGTGGCGGCCATCGAAACTGCCGATATCGGTGCGCTGACTTCTGCTCAACTGGTAGCGTTGACCACGGCCCAGGTCGCTGCACTGACCACGGCCGAGGTGGCGGCCCTCAAGGCGACCCAGATCAGCGCTCTGCAGACTGTCGATGTGGCTGCCCTGACCACCGCCCAGGTGGTGGCGTTGACCACGGCCCAGGTGGCGGCCTTGACCACCGCGCAAGCGGCGGCCCTGACCACCACGCAAGTGGCGGCACTTGAAACCGCGGACATTGCCGCGCTGACAGTGAGCGACACTGCAAGCCTGACCACCGCGCAGGCCGCTGCCCTGACCACCGCCCAGGTGGTGGCCCTGACCACCGCCCAGGTGGCGGGCTTGACCACCGCCCAGGTTGCAGCCCTGACCACCACGCAAGTGGCGGCCATCGAGACTGCGGATATCGGTGCGCTGACTTCAGCCCAACTGGTAGCGTTGACCACTGCCCAGGTGGCGGCCCTGACCACGGCGCAGATCGCGGCCCTCAAGCCGACCCAGATCAGCGCCTTGGAAACCGCCGATATAGCGGCCCTGACCACGGCGCAGATCGTGGCGATCGAAACCACCGACATGGCGGCGTTGACCACGGCGCAAGTCGCGGCGCTGACCACGGCGCAAGCCGTAGTCCTGACCACGGCGCAACTGTCGCACCTGTCTATGGCCCAGGTTGATTCGTTCACCACGGCGCAACTGCAGGCAATGAGCGCCACCCAGATCGACGCGCTGGCCCTGTCCACGCCGCTGGTCCTGGACCTCAACGGCGATGGCGTACAGACCACTCACCTGAGCAATGGCGTCAAGTTCGACCTCAATGCCGACGGCCACAAGGAAGCCACCGGCTGGACCGCTGGCGGTGACGGCCTGCTGGCGCTTGACCTCAATGGCGATGGCCAGGTCAACGATGGCTCCGAGCTGTTCGGTTCCTCGTTCCGTCTGCCGGACGGTTCGTTGGCCAAGGACGGCTTCGAGGCCCTCGTCAGCCTGGACAGCAACCATGATGGCGCGGTCAACGGGGCGGACCAGCTGTTCGCGGCGCTGCAAGTCTGGGTCGATGGGAACAACGATGGCGTCAGTGAGAAGGGCGAGATGCACACCCTCAAGGAGCTGGGCATCACCCAGTTCAACCTGGATGTGGCCAAGACCGCCGAGCTCAACCATGGCAACCTGATCGGTCTCGACAGCAGCTTCGAAACCAGCGATGGCCAGAGCCATACGATCGCCGACGTCTGGTTCCGCACCGACGGCAATGGCAATCAGTCCCTGGACCTGACCAAGCTGGATTCGCCGGCAGTCGAAGCTCACTCCCTGGGTGCCATCGATCTGGCGGCCGATGGCGGCAAGGCCAGCGTACTGACCGTCGATGCCGAGGCTGTCGCCAAGCTCGGCCAGGCTGGCCAAGTGGATGTGGCCAGCGGTGCCGCAGCACCGGTGCAGATGATCGTCAACGGTGACCACAACGACACAGTCAACATCACTGGCGACAGTGGTCAGTGGCAGGCGGCGGGGACCACCACGGTCGATGGCGCCAGCTACAACGTGTTCAACGACGGCGACGTCCAGTTGTTGGTCGCAACCGACGTGCAGACTTGGATTCACTGAGTTTCAGTGGTAAACCTTGACTGATCCGATACCGGGCTCGAAAGAGCTCGGTATTTTTTTATTGGAAGAGAACTTCGTGCAAATGCTTAGACAGAATCTTGAGAGCCCGAACCTCGATGTCGTGCTGGCCGCAGCCCTGCAGCTGGCCGAGGGTATCGCTCTGGAACCGATGAAGTTGCTCGAAACCGCAGACCGACTCAATGGCGCACAGCGCGTCAAAGATGTCGCGACGCTCTACCAGCGCTGGTTGCAGCACTGCCATTCGTCGGTCAATTACATTATCCAGTTCAACCTGGGGGCCACGCTGTCGCAACTGGGGCAGATCGAGGCCGCAGAGGCAGCCTATCGCGCCGCCATTGCCCAGAACCCGGAATTCGCCCAGGCGTGGTTCAACCTGGGGACGCTGCTGGAGCGTCAGCACAAACCGCAGGAGGCCCTGGCCATCTGGCAGTCGATGCTCGATGACCGCATGGTCGACGCCACGCAAAGTCGCGAGCTGTACCTGATGACCTGCAACAACCTGGGCCGCCTGTACGAGGAAACCCGGCAGTTGCAGAAATCCGAAGCCATCCTGCGCACCAGCCTGGATGCCGACCCGAATCAACCCAAGGTGATTCAGCACTGGGTGCACTTGCGCCAGAAGCAATGCGTCTGGCCGGTCTATGAGCCACCGGCAGGCTTGACCCGTGGCGATCTGCTCAAGGCGTCTTCGCCCCTGGCACTGCTCGCCGGCAGCGATGACCCCGGCCTGCAACTGGCCGCCGCGGTGCACTTCGTCAAGGAACGGGTCAATGTACGGGTACCCGCCCTGGCTTCGGCCCAGGGCTATGGCCACCAGAAGTTGCGCATTGGCTTCCTGTCTTCGGACTTCTGCCTGCACGCGGTGTCGTTGCTGACGGTGGAGCTGTTCGAGCTGATCGATCGGCAGCGTTTCGAGGTGTACGGTTTTTGCTGGAGCCGCGAAGACGGTTCGGCCCTGCGCGAGCGGGTCAGGCAGGCCATGGATCACTTCGTGCGCATCGATGCCATGGACGATGCCACTGCCGCGCAATGCATCCGCAACCATGAAATCGATATCCTCATCGACCTGCACGGGCTGACGTCCGGGGCCCGGCCGGACATTCCGGCATACCGCCCGGCTGCGGTGCAGATGACCTACCTGGGCTTTCCCGGGTCGACCGGCTTGCCGGGCATCGATTATGTGATCGCCGATCGCTACCTGATCCCCGACAGCGAGAAGGCGTACTACAGTGAAACACCGCTGTACCTGGCGCAGATCTACCAGTGCAGCGACCGCCAGCGACCCGTTGCGGCGTTGCCGACCCGCGCCGAGTGCGGCTTGCCGCAAGAGCGTTTCGTGTTTTGCTCGTTCAACAACAACTACAAGTTCAATGAAGAAGTGTTCGACTGCTGGATGCGGATCCTGCAGCGCGCCCCCGACAGTGTGTTGTGGCTGCTGGCCGACAACCAATGGGCCCAGGAAAACCTCTGCGCCAGGGCCCAGGCGCATGGCGTGGACCCGGCACGCTTGCTGTTCGCCCCGCGGGTTGCACCGGAGCAATACCTGGCCCGCTACAGTGTCGCGGATCTGTTTCTCGACGCGTATCCGTTCAACGCCGGGACCACGGCCAACGATGCCCTGTGGATGGGGCTGCCGGTACTGACCCGCTCGGGCCGCACTTTTGCCTCGCGCATGGCTGGCAGCCTGCTGACTGCGCTGGACCTGCCGGAGCTGATCACTACCACGCTGGCCGAGTACGAAGAGCGTGCCGTCGAACTGGCGACCCGGGCGGACCTGTTGCCCGGTTTGCGTGAGCGTCTGCACCGGGGCCGCGAGCACTCGGCGCTGTTCGACACACCGCGCTTCGTCAGGGATTTCGAGGACGCGATCAGCAGTGTGGCGCCTGGCCGGGTCTGATGCTGTCGCTGTCCTCTGTAGGAGCGAGCTCGCTCGCGATGGACTTGAGAGCGCCGCGTTCAGTCAGTAAACACGCGTTATCGTTTACGACCATCGCGAGCAAGCTCGCTCCTACAGTTAATCAGTCGATCAGTCGATCAGTTGATCAGAACAACCCCTGGACCTTTTCCAGCTCGTTGCGGGTCATCTGGCCGGTGCGGGTGTGCAGGTTGACGTAGCTTTGCAGCATCGCCAGCTTGGTATCGAGCAGGTCACGCTTGGAGGAGAACAGGCGCTGTTGGGCGTCGAGGATGTCGACCGTCGAGCGCACGCCGGCCTCATAGCCTTTTTCCGCGGACTTCAGGGCGGTCTGGCTGGAGCGCACGGCCGTCACCAGGGCCTTGATCTTCTCGAAGCCCGCCACCACCCCCAGGTAGTTGAGCTCGAGGTCCTCGTTCATTTGCTGGAGCTGGACCTCATACCCGGATCGGGCACTCTCCAGGGCAGCGCGGGCCTTTTCCGAAGAAGCGCTGACCCCGCCGCCCTGGTACAGCGGGATATCGATGACGACGCCCACGTAGTATGTCGACTGGCGCTGGGACGTTTCGTTGATGTCACTCTGGCCGACCTGCGCCAGCCGGCCGCTCAGCGCCACGGTCGGGTAGTGCCCGGCCTTCTGCTGGTTGAGGTTGGCTTCGGCCACTTTGATCGAAGCACGGCTGATGCCCAGTGCCGACGCGGCCTGGTCGGCCTTGATCAGCCAGTAGTCGAGGTCCTGCTCGGGGGTAAGCAAGGCGGCGGCCGGTGCCTGCTCCTGCATCTGCGGGATCTCGCTGACGGTAATCCCGGCGCGACCCGCCAGCTTGCGCAGGGCCGCACGATGCTGGGCCTGCAACTGGATTTCCTGGGCGCGGATGGAATCGAGCCGGGCTTGCGCTTCTTCAAGGTCGGTGATGCTGCCTTCACCGGCTTCGAACAGGCGCCGGGATTGCTTGGCCAGTTCTTCGACCGAGGCTTTCTGCTGGATCGTCAGCTTGAGTTCGTTTTCCACCTGGGCGAGATCGAAATAGGCCTGCACCACGCGATCGAACAGCTGCTGGTCGGCGCCTTCGTGCTGGACTTCGCCCAACTGCCCACGCGCCTTGGCCTGCTCGTAGGAGGCCCAGCGGCCTTTGTCGAACAGCGGCTGGATAACCGACAGGGCAACGCTGTCGGAAGTGTATTGATCGTTCTGGTTATTGGCGCGGGACTGCTTTTCGAACTCTCCGCCCTTGCCGTAGCGCGAGTTGATGGCGACCTGCGGCAGCAAGCCACTGCGGCCGATGGCCTCTTCCTGGCGCGATGCCTCGAAGTCATGGTTGGCAACCTGGTAGGTCGCATCGTTGAGTCGCGAGGCGTCGTAGAGGGCGACCAGTGACAACGGCGCTTCAGCCGCCAGCAGCCGGCACGAGCAGAACACGGAGAGTAGCAAGGCGATGCGTACGGACACGGTCATTCTTCCTTGAAAGCCCCGGCCATACGCTCGGTCACCGGCTGCATCAAGTAATTGGCAAGGGTGCGTTCGCCGGTCTTGACCAGTACTTCGGCCTGCATGCCTGGCTTGACATCCAGGCCCAGCTCGCGCAGATGGATGATCGCCTCGGGGCTGACCGAGACCTCCACCGAAAAGTAGGGCGAACCGGTGTGTTCGTCGATCAACTGGTCGGCCGACACCGTGAGCACCTTGCCGACGATCACCGGGGTGTGGACCCGTTGCAACGAACCGAAACGCAGATCGACCGGCAGCTCCGGCTTGAGCCGGTCGGCCATCATCGGCGGGAATTGCGCCTTGACCACCCAGCTGGAGCCTTGCGGGACAATGTCCATCAGGCGCTGGCCCGCGGGTGCGACGCCGCCGACGGTGTGCACGGTCATGCCCATCACCTGGCCGGCGACAGGCGCAACGATGGCGGCACTGTTGACTTCGAATTCCAATGACTTGATCTGGTCGATCAGGCTCGAGGTCTGCGCCACGACCTGGGTCAATTGCGACTCGGCGTCGCTGCGAAAGACCTGCCCCTGTTGCAGCGCCTTGAGCTCGCTTTCATTGATCGCCTGGCGCGTGCGGCCGATATCGGAAACGCTCGAGGCCAATTGGGCGCCCAACTGCGCCGCACTGCTTTCCGCTTCGAACAGCCGGTTGCGTGGCAGATAACCTTCACGGGCCAGTTCCCGCAGCCCCTTGAGCGCCTGCTCCTGGAATTGCAGCTGTACGGCGTGGTTGCGCTTGATCTCTTCGAAGCCCTGGAGCTGTTCTTTGAGCGAGGCTATTTCGTGCCGGCTGATTTGCATGCGGCTGGCCAGTTCGGCACGGCGGGTGGCGAACAGATAGCCTTGCAGCTCCATCGCCGCGACGGCGCGCGGGTCACCGGCACGGGCCAGCAATGCTTCGGACCACTTCACCGTGTCGCGGTTCAGGCGTTCGGCCGTCAGCCGGTCCTCGACGGCGCGGGCGCCGAGCCACTGGCCCAGGGCGACATCCAGTTGCGACTTGGCCTGGACGGTGTTGAGCTGCATCACCACTTGCCCCTGCTGCACCCGGTCGCCTTCACGTACCAGGATGCTGTCGATCGTGCCGCCATTGCGCGACTGCACGGTCTTGCGCTCGCCGGAAACCACCACGGTGCCGCTACCGACTACGCCGCGGTCAAGTGGTGCCAGGCAGGCCCAGAGCAGGAACCCGCCCAGGCTCAGGAGCAAAAACCACACGCCGATCCTGGCAATGCCCGCAGCATCCGCATCGGGCTTGTTCTCGGGGGGCGAAATGTCGCTCGAACTGGGTTGCATTGACGCCTCAGGCTTCTTGATTGCGGGGTTCGACGGCTTTTGCCGGTGTCGCAGGCACCAGGGTCTTGAGCACCTGGTCACGCGGGCCGAACAGGGTTTGTACGCCGTCCTTGAGGAACAACAGCTTGTCGACCGCGCCGAGAATGCTCGGCCTGTGGGTGACCAGCACCACGGTGCAGCCTTCGGCCTTGAGCTTGCGCACGGCCTGCACCAGCGCCGCTTCACCGGCATCGTCGAGGTTGGAGTTGGGCTCGTCGAGCACCACCAGCGCCGGTTGGCCATACAACGCGCGGGCCAGGCCGATGCGCTGCTTCTGGCCGCCGGACAACCCCAGTCCGCCGGTCCCGAGCAGGGTGTCATAGCCTTTGGGGAAGTGCAGGATCATCTCGTTGATACCGGCCAGTTGCGCCGCTGCGATGACCTTGCCTGGGTCCACCTCGCCGAAGCGCGCGATGTTTTCGGCGATGCTGCCATCGAACAGCTCGATGTCCTGGGGCAGGTAACCCAGGTGCGGGCCGAGGGCCGCACGCGACCACTGGCCGATCTCGGCACTGTCCAGGCGTACCGAGCCCTGCCTGGCGGTCCAGATGCCGACCATGGCGCGCGCCAGGGAGGACTTGCCCGATGCGCTCGGACCGATGATCGCCAGTACTTCGCCCTTGGCCAGGCTGATGGTCACGCCGTTGACTGCGGGCTTATGCATGCCCGGCGGGGTGATCACCAGGCGGTCGATGCTCAGGGCCCCGGTCGGTGCCGGCAGGGGCATGCCTGGCGCGGCCTTGGGGAATTCGTTGAGCAGGCGGTTCAAGCGTTCGTAGCTGCTCTTGGCGTTCCCCATCTGCTTCCACGAACCGATCAGCGCCTCGGCCGGCGCCATGGCTCGTCCCAGCAATACCGACACGGCGATCATCACCCCGGCGGAAATCTGGTTCTCGATCACCAGGATGGCCCCCAGGCCAAGGGCCAGCGATTGCCAGGTCATGCGCACAAAGCGTGACAGCGCAGCGATCCGCGAGCTGCGGTCGCTGGCCTCGCCCTGCTCGGTAATGACCCGCTGCTGTACGTTGAACCAGCGCTGGCGCAAGGGCGCGAGCATGCCCATCGCCTGAATCACCTCGGCGTTCTGCAAGGTGCTGTTCACATAGCTGGAAGACGCCACGGACAAACGGTTGGCTTCGCTCATGCTTTTGCGGGTGGTCAGCTCGTTCCAGACGCCCAGCCCGGCAAGGATCAGCGAGCCGATGACCGTGAACACCCCAAGCCAGGGATGGAACAGGAACGTCGCGATGACATAGATCGGCAGCCACGGCGCATCGAAGATGGCAATCAGCGCCGGACCGGTGACGAACTGCCGGATGCTGTTCAAATCGCTCAGCACCTGGGCCGGGTTGGCGCTGTGCTCCTTCAGGCTGCGCTCGAACGCCGCATCGAACACTCGCTCGCCCAACTGAGTGTCCAGGCCGGCGCTCATTTTGATCATCACCTGGCCGCGCACCCACTCCAGCACACAGCCGAGGGCAAAGAACCCGAGCAGGATCAGGCTCAGCATCAACAGCGTGGTTTCATTGCGGCTGGTCAGGACGCGGTCGAAAACCTGCATCATGTAGATGGACGGGACCAGCATCAGCAGGTTGATCACCCCGCTGAACAGAGCCAACACGCCGAACAGTCGACGATAACGTAGCAGCGCGGCATCGATATCTCGCTGGGGATCTAGGAAGAGTCGCATAAAGTCCGAAAGATGAAAAAACATTGGGAAAGACGACGGTTATGTTGATGCCCGGGTGCATTGCGCGGCGGCGATGCTAGCACTTTGCCCCTGGTTAATGAACTGCTTGAAGCCAGTCGGCACCTCTATTCCATCGGCTTGAAGGAGGCGATCTTGAGTGGGTTTTCGATGAGCCGACGAGCAGTCACCAGGCAGGCTTGATGCGGGCATGGGCAAGCCCGCTTCATGCGCTGAGCAAGTCGCCTCCGGAGCGCGTCGAATCGCCCCTGATTCTCCAGGCACCTTGAAAAATCACTGCGTAATGCTTTCCAAGTACCCGTTCATAAAGCGTTCCTCAGGGATTGCAGGTGGGCGACCTGACGGCTGAATTCAACGCTGGAAAGCCGTTGGTTCGGACGCGGGCTCATGGCCTGGCTGATAGCGCGTGTGGGTTGGCCGGTCAGGCGTGCGAGCAGCAACCATTGTTCGGCGACGGCGAGTTGTTCAAAGCCGGGATGGCGACGTCGCACGCGCCGCAGGATGTCCTGCTGCAAGGCTTGCAACAGGCCGGCTTGACCGTTGCGGCGCAGCAGGAAGTCGGCACTGGCGCGCAGGTGCTCCTGCAGTTGCCGGCGTGCTTTCGGTGCCGGCTCCAGCAACGGCCCCTGACGCACGCCAAAGTGCCAGAAACCCAGGCCGATCAAGGCGAACAACGCGGCCAGCGCCTGGGGGAAATAACGCAGCAGCAAGGTCGGCAGGCTGTCGTGATCGGTGTTGAAGATCAGCGTCACGCGGGTGTCGGCGGTCAGGTACCAGAGCAGCCAGGCGTTGTCGTACTGTTCGATGGCCGGGGTTTTCCACAGGTCGGCATCAGTGACCACGATGATCGAGCCGAGTCCGTAATCGAGTTGCATCATGTGCGTTGCCCTGGCGCTGTTGGCCCAGGCCTGGGCGAGGTTTTTCGGGTCTTCGAGGTGGAAGGCGGTATCGAAACCGGCATAGGCCGGGGCGTCTTCGTCTTCCAGATAGAGCTTGGTCAGTTGTGGGTAAGGATCGTCACCGATATCCGGTGGCGGCGCCTTGAGGTCTTTGCTCAAGAACTGGCGCAGCTGTACCCGGTCAAGCAGCAGGTCATTGCTGTGGCCGAGTTTTTCATCCCACAACGACTCGGCGACGAACAACAGCCGCCCGCCGGCCCGGGTCCAGTTCATCACCTGGTCGATCTGCTGTGGCGTCATGTTGTAGCGGTCCCCGAGCAACAACAGGCTGTGTCGATGCGGATCGAGGCTGGGGAGGATGTCCAGGCCGTTGGCGTGATCGACGCTCAGGCCTTGCCGGCGCAGGAACAGTTGCGCCGCCAGATAAGGGTTGGCCCTGGCTTCGGGAGAAGGGCCGTGGTCGATTTCGACTTGATAGGGGGTTGCCTTGAGGTACAGATAAAGACCCAGCGCAGCCAGCAGCACGGCGAGCAGTGCAATGGCGATCGTGCCCCGGCGCCGACTCAATGGAACGCTTCCGGGTCGAACAACACGCGCCAGCCGTCACACAGTTCCTGTCGCACCTGTTCGGGGGGCAGGCGGTGACCGTAGGCCATGCCTTGCCAGTGCCCGGTCAGGTTTTTGCTGTAGGCCAGCAAGGCCGGTTGCTGTAATTGCTCGATGCGCTGCAGCACCTGTCCTTCGGTGTCGGCGGCCTCGAGCGCGATGTTGAAATCGTGCGACAGGCGGCTGAGCAGGGCGCGATAGAGCAAGCCCAGGGCTTCGCGCGGATGGCTTTGCCAGAGGCTTTCGGCGCGGGCGGCAATGTCGGCGGGCAGGGACTCGGGCTTGAGGTCCAGGCCAAACGCCTGCTGCGGCAAGGGGCGCACGGCTTTGACGTCGAGGGTCGGTCGCCGGCTGACGAACGCCTGCACCCAGTCGCGATAGCGCCAGATCAACAGGCCGACAGCACCGATGACGATGCCCCACAGCGCGATTTCAATCAGGTTCGCCAAGGCTCTGAAGTGCTGTCCCTCAAACAGCTGCAACAGAGACTTCAACCATTGCGGTGTCTGCCCGTCGCCCGACGCTTGCGCGCCCGGCGGGTCTTCGCTGAAGCGATAGCGTGTCACCGCTTCCCGGTTCTTGAAGGGTGGCTGTTCGAGGATCGTCTTGATGCCGTCCCTGGCGACCTGAGTGTTCAGGGGCTGGTCCAGCAGGCGCGGGCTGTCGGGTGAAATGGCCGGTTCGGCGGCCCACACGCTGTGTGCAGGTGACATCAGCAACATCACGGCGATCAACAGCACGCCGCTTGCACTGATCAGACGCTGGCGCATCCGGCGGAACACCAGTTCGATATCCCAGGCCTCCAGCACGGTGCGTCGGTTCAAATAAAGGCTGAAACCGCAGGCGACATAGATCGGTTCCCAGACCACCAGCACCAGTGCATAAAACAGGTTGGTCAGGTGTTCCAGCCAGCGCCAGTCCTGGGTGGCCGCAGAGATCAGCGACTGCCAGCTCCAGTCCAGCGCGACCTGTTGTGGCAGCAGCAGATAGAACAACACCATCAAGCCGATCCACAGCGCGCCTTCCAGGTGCGCGCCGATGATCGTCAGCCAGCGTGCGGCACCGGCGTCCCGCTGCAACAGCACCTCTAAACGCTGCTGGCGCTGTTGTCCGTCGAGGCCTTCGAGTTGCGCCACCGGCATCACGAAACTGCGCTGCAGACTCAGGCGTCGCCAGGTCAGGCTGGCCAGCAATTGCCCTTTGAGCAGTCGCGGCCATTGCCGCAGGGCCTGCTTGAGCGTGGGGGGTTCGCCAAACATGGCTTTGGACAAGATGTACAAGGGCAGGCGGTCGAATGCCGGTTTCAACCACCAGAAAATCAACACGGCGAGAGACGGTGAGTCCCAGAGCCCCCAACTGAGCAACGCGAACAGCGGCAACGTGAGCAACGCCCAACTGGTCATCAGCAAGCGTCGGTGGCGTTGGCTCAGGAGCACGCCGAGGTCCATGGCTTCCCAGGTCGAGCGCGGGCGAATGACCACGCTGGCGTCATTCAGGCGCATGGCGGCGACGTCCGGCGAATACGAGATAAACCACCACCAGCAACCAGAGCGCCGCGCCGACCAGGTACTTGGTCTGGGGCGACGGGCGAGTCATCGATGACCAGTAGGCTTCGATAAACGCCGCGATCAACAGGAACAGCATGACTCCGCAGATCAGCAGCACGCTCTTGCGCGCTGCCAATCGCAAGGACTCGGCACGGGGCAGGCGCCCCGGGGCGACCAACGCCCAGCCCAGCTTCAGACCGGCGGCGCCTGCCAGGGCGATGGCGCTGAGTTCGAAAGCGCCATGGCCGATCACGAATGACCAGAAGGTCTGCCCGTAGCCGACGTAGGTCAGGTGCCCGGCCACCGCACCGATCATCAGACCGTTGTAAATCAGGAAGAACACACTGCCCAGGCCGAACAGCAAACCGCTGGCGAAGGTCTGAAAGGCAATGCCGATGTTGTGCATGATGTAGTAACCGAACATCACCCAGTCTTCACTGGCGGCCCGTTCCGCCGTGCGCCCGAGGTGACCGGCAACGGGGTCGTACATGCTTTGCATTTCGCTGACCTGTTCGGCGGGGATCAGGTTGTAGATCAGGTCCGGGGACAGGTACACCAGCACCGCGAAACCGGCCAGGCTGACAAAGAACATCAGGCTGGCGGCGAGCACGAAGCGCCACTGTTCGCGCACCAGGCGCGGGAAATCCGCGAGGATGAAAGCCAGCGCATTGGCCCCCAGGCGGCTGCGGTGACGGTAAAGCTGTTGATGCCCGCGCAGCACCTGTTGCTGCAACGAGTCGATCAGAAAACTGCTGTAGCCACGCTCCCGTGCCAGTGCCAGGTGTTGGCACAGGCGTCGGTAGTCCTTCGGGAAACTGCCGGCGTCGGTGATCTTGCCGTCCCGTTCCAATTGCTCGAGCAGCCCGCAGAAACGGTCCCACTCGGCTTTGTGCCGACGTTCGAAAAGGCTTTGTTTCATGTCGGCCCCAACAAGCCGCGGGCGATGCCGTTGAGCTCGGTCACCGCCTGCGCGGCCGGGACGTGCAAGGGTTGGGCGAGAATGGCGGCCAGTTCATCGGCCCGCGCCCGGGAGAGTTCGCCCTGGCGCTCGGCAAACCCGAGGATGGCCCGTTGCTCGCTGAGCGTCAGGGCAAATGTCGTGCGACGGGGTTGGGCTTCGGGGAGTTCGGGGCGGGTGTGCGAGTGTTCGCGGTAGATCACCAGGGTCCCGGCGGCGATATCGCCAAGGCGCTTGAAGTGGGGGTGTTGCAGGCAGCTGATGGCCCCGAGGAAGTAACCGAAGGGCAACAGGTCGACAACGCGCAGCAGGTTGCGCAGCAGCGAAGCGGACCAGCCGACCGGGGTGCCATCGTCGTGCACCACCCGCAGTCCCATCCATTGCTTGCCCGGCGAGCGCCCCTGGTTGAGCACCTCGAACAGCACCATGTACCACCAGCTCACCCCGAACAGCAGGATCGACCCGAGCCCGGCGCCCAATTTGCCGAGCATCGCCAGCGCAATGAACAGCACACCAAGGACCAGGCCGCGCAAAGCAAGATCGATGGCGAACGCCAGCGCACGAACCATCAACCCGGCCGGGCGCAGTGGCAGGTCGACGCCCTCCGGCGTTTCGACCTGGTACCGCGTATCCAGTGGCGGTGACAGCGGCGCATTCCCTGGCAGTGCTGTGGTCTCGAGCATGGGTAACCTGACGATGTGGTCTGGATCGGGATTCTCTGTCTATCCGATGCTAGCAGCCTATTCGAGGGGCGGGGGCGCCGGAAAACGACATAACCCTGTATTGCATGGCGAGCCGCGCAAGGTGCTTGAATGACAGACTGCTGGCCGTGGCGGGAGGTGAACGCCTAGACTTTGCCGATCTTCAGTTCAGGAATC
The DNA here is from genome assembly GCF_000282295.1 of Pseudomonas sp. GM33. Classification (NCBI taxonomy): domain Bacteria; kingdom Pseudomonadati; phylum Pseudomonadota; class Gammaproteobacteria; order Pseudomonadales; family Pseudomonadaceae; genus Pseudomonas; species Pseudomonas sp. GM33. Next base: position 52,973 of record NZ_AKJO01000119.1, on the reverse strand, counting down.
GCCCGTGACCTCCATCTTCTGGTACGACTACGAAACCACTGGCATCAATCCCCGTTGCGACCGTCCGTTGCAAATGGCCGGCCTGCGCACCGACTTCGATCTCAATGAAATCGACGAGCCGGTCAATCTTTACTGCCAGCCCAGCGACGACATCCTGCCGCATCCGGCCGCTTGTGCGATCACGGGAATCACGCCCGGGCAACTGCAGGCGCAGGGCTTGAGCGAAGCCGATTTCATGACACGGGTGCATGCCCAGCTCGCGGCACCGGGCACCTGTGGCGCGGGGTACAACACGCTGCGTTTCGATGACGAGATGACGCGCTACAGCCTGTACCGAAACTTTTTCGATCCTTATGCGCGGGAATGGCAGGGTGGCAACAGCCGCTGGGACCTGATCGATGTGGTGCGCGCCGCTTATGCCTTGCGCCCCGATGGCCTGCAATGGCCAACGGACGACGAAGGGCGGGTCACGCTCAAACTCGAGCGCCTGACCGCGGCCAATGGCATCGATCATGGCAATGCCCACGAAGCGCTGTCGGACGTTCGCGCGACGATTGCCCTGGCGCGCCTCATTCGGGAAAAACAGCCAAAGCTCTACGCCTGGCTGTTTCAACTGCGCAGCAAGCAAAAAGTCATGGACCAGATACGCCTGTTGCAACCGCTGGTGCATGTTTCCGGGCGCTTTTCGGCGGCGCGCAGCTATGTGGGGGTGGTGTTGCCGCTGGCCTGGCACCCACGCAACAAGAACGCCCTGATCGTCTGTGACCTGCACCTCGATCCCCAGGGCCTGCTCGACCTGGATGCCGAAAGTTTGCGTCAGCGCTTGTATACCCGCCACGACGAACTGGCCGAGGGGGAGTTGCCGGTGCCGTTGAAGTTGATTCACATCAACAAGTGCCCGGTAGTGGCCCCGTTGTCGGTACTTCGCCAGGAGGATCAGCAGCGCCTGGGGCTGGATATGGCGCTGTATCAGCAGCGGGTGTTGCGGCTAAATGACGCGCGGAAAGTTTGGCTGGATAAAGTCCTGGCGATTTATGCCCGCGAAGATTTTTCCCAGAGCCAGGATCCGGAGCAACAGTTATACGATGGATTCATCGGTGATCGGGATCGGCGTTTGTGCGAACAAGTCAGAACCGTTGACCCGATGCAGTTGGCACAAGAGCAGTGGCCTTTCGATGACGAACGCTTGCCTGAATTATTGTTTCGATATCGCGCACGCAACTTTCCCGATACGTTGAATGCCGAGGAGCAAGAGCGCTGGCGAATATTCTGTCAGAAGCGTTTGTCAGACCCCGGATGGGGGGCGCCAAATACCCTCGAAAGTTTTGTAGAGGCCGCGGCCCAATTGAGCGTTAGTGCCTCTGCGTTTCAGCAGGGGGTGCTCGGTGAGTGGCAGGATTATGTCCAGGGACTGCGTCAGCGTTTGCATCTTTGAAATCGAACCTGCCGGTGCTTAAACACCGCGCATAAAAAAACGCCAGCATTTGCTGGCGTTCTTTTTTTGTCACGGATCCGTCTGCGACAAGCTCTGAGGCTTAGCCCAGCAGGGTCGCCCAGCCTTCTACCACGTCGCCGCCCCACTTGGCTTTCCACTCTTTCAGAGTCTTGTGGTTGCCACCTTTGGTTTCGATGACTTCGCCGTTGTGCGGGTTTTTGTATTGTTTAACTTTGCGAGCACGCTTGGTGCCGGTAGTTTTCACTGCGCCGCCGCGTGGTGCCTTGGTTTTCGACTCTGGATCCAACAGCGCGATGATGTCACGCAGGGACTTGGAGTATTCACCCATCAAGGTGCGCAGTTTGCCTTCGAATTCCAGCTCGGTTTGCAGTTTGTCGTCTTGGGACAGGTTCTTCAAACGGGCTTGCAGCTCTTTGATAGCTTCTTCGGTGGCGCGATATTCGTTGATCAAGGACATGGGAACTACCTTATGTTGTGCGCTGGATGGCAGGTGACAGTGCGGCAATAATAGTCACGGTGTTTCATCAAGTAAACATTTAAGCCCACTTTATTTAATTTAATTGCTGTGTCTTGGGCGCACATTGGTAATTCCGTTATTAGTGTGATCCACGTCCGTCGGATATACATAATTTAACAAAAGCCCGGCACCGCTAGAGCATCCGGACGAACCGGCACGGGTGTTGTCCCTCCAGCCGCACCGACCTTCCGGCAGGGTAAATCGTCAACAATACTGCAGTTTTGCTGCGCAATCGCTAGAATGGCGGCCTTTGCGAAGTTCTGGAGTTTCCCCCTCATGCGCACTTTTCGTCTGGTGATTTCTTGCCCGGACCGTGTTGGCATCGTTGCCAAAGTCAGTAACTTTCTGGCATCACACAACGGTTGGATCACTGAAGCGAGCCATCACTCGGACAATCTCAGTGGCTGGTTCTTCATGCGTCACGAAATCCGTGCCGACTCCCTGCCATTTGGTATCGAAGCGTTGCGCGAAGCCTTTGCCCCGATCGCCGAAGAGTTCTCGATGGACTGGCGCATCACCGATACCGAACAAAAGAAGCGTGTCGTGCTGATGGCCAGTCGCGAGTCGCACTGTCTGGCGGACTTGCTGCATCGCTGGCACAGCGATGAACTGGACTGCGAAATCTCCTGCGTGATTTCCAACCATGATGACTTGCGCAGCATGGTGGAGTGGCACGGCATTCCGTATTACCACGTCCCGGTCAATCCCCAGGACAAGCAGCCGGCTTTCGCCGAGGTATCGCGCCTGGTCAAACAGCACGACGCCGAAGTGGTGGTGCTGGCCCGCTACATGCAGATCCTGCCGCCCGAGTTGTGCAGCGAATATGCGCACAAGGTGATCAACATTCACCACAGCTTCCTGCCGTCGTTCGTCGGTGCCAAGCCGTATCACCAGGCCTCCCTGCGCGGTGTGAAGCTGATCGGCGCGACCTGCCACTATGTGACCGAAGAGCTGGATGCCGGCCCGATCATCGAGCAGGACGTGGTGCGTGTCAGCCACAGCGACAGCATTGAAGACATGGTGCGTTTCGGCCGCGATGTCGAGAAGATGGTACTGGCCCGTGGTCTGCGTTATCACCTGGAAGACCGGGTGCTGGTGCACGGCAACAAAACCGTCGTCTTCTGATAGACGCACGACGCGGTTGAAATTCGAAGGGCCTGGGCGTTCAATCGCTCCAGGCCCTTCGCCGTTTCTGCACCGAGGACATGACCATGGCCGATCCACTGGACAAAGCCACATCCAAGGCTCCCGCCACGCTGGGCGAGGGTTGCCTGAGCCGCTACGACCCGGATGACATGGGGCCTGAAGACGGTACGGAGTTTCCGGGGGCGGCTGAGTTGTGGGAGCAGCTGCAGCAGGAGTCTGACGGATTAAAAAGATCGCAGCCTGCGGCAGCTCCTACATGACACGCATTCTCCCTGTAGGCGCTGCCGCAGGCTGCGATCTTTTCAGGTCTGCCTGATTTTCATCAATTTCATCAACAGCGGCCGCCCCAGCATCAGCAAAAACACCGGCCCACCCACCAGCAAGTAGAAGTAATACGTCACCGCCCGCCAAATCAGAATCGCCGCGGCTGCCGTGGACTTCCCGACCATGGGTGCCAATAGCGCCGCCGACGTCAGTTCCGCCGCCCCGGCTCCACCTGGCAGAAGGCTGAATTGCCCGGCGCTGAGCGCCAGCATCTGGATCAGAAAACTCCAGGCCCACTGCAAGTCCGCGCCGAGCCCGCGCAATGCCAGATAGAGCACGCTGTAGCGCAGGAGCCAATGCACACAGGTCAGGACGAAAACCTTGATCAAGGTCTGCACGGGCAATTTCAGCGTGTCGGTAAACGCCGTCAGAAACTGCAGGAGTTTGCGCGCCCAACGCATTCGCGTGGCTGCCTTGACATTGACTCGGGCGAGCCATCGACCGCTCAGGCGAATCAACGAGCGGTGATAGCGGGCGACCATGGCGCAGGTGATCAAGCCGCCGAACAGCGAAACAGCGCTGACCATCAGCATCCATTCCATGCGCTGGCTGAGGTGCTGGAACAGGGCGTAAACAAGAATCCCGCTCAGGGCGCAGAGGAAAAACAGCAAGTCGCTCAGTTGGTCCATGGCAAATACGGCACTGCCCCTGGCCGGACGCACGCCGTGACGCGCCAGCAACGCCATGATCGTCAGCGGCCCGCCACTGCCGCCGGGCGTGGCGCAGTAGGCAAATTCGGCGGCCATCACCACGCCAAGGCTCCTGAGCCGGCCGACCTTGTGGCATTGATCCCCCAGTAACAGGCGCAAACGCAGGGTATTAACGCCCCAGCACAGCAGGATCATGCCGAACATGATCAACAGCCACGGCAGCGGAAAAGCGCTCAGCCGGGAACCGATTTCGCTGCCGCCCAACAGCAGTGGAATCAGCACTGCGGCGAGCAGGCCGACGAGCAACAGCAGGGCGCGGCTCATGCGGCGCAGCCCATTCGGTTGTTTTGCAGCCCCAGCCACTGGGACTTGGTCATCGCAACGCGTCCATTATCGAGCAGGCGCTCGAGGGTTCTCAGCCAGTATCGGTGCGAGAACTCGTGGCGCATGTCCACCGGGTGCAAGCCCAGGCGAATCACCGGCGCGTGCTGCCAGCGTTGTTCACGGCGATCGCTGACGAGCTTCGATACACCCCGGCGCCAGGCACTGCGCGCACTCCAGACCAGACCCGGCGCCTCGATCGCGGTGAAATCCGGTAAACGGTATAAATGCTGCGAGTCGCTGGTGTAACTCAACGGCAGTTGGCGCAATGCCTGGCGAGTACCCTGGCTCATCAACCAGGCCGGGGCGACGAACCCTTCCAGCGGCCAGTCATGCCGGTGGAACATCTCGATGCCCGAACGCAGGCGGGCGAGGGCGTCTTCCTGTGACAAACGATAAAACTCGCCTTCTTGGGTGTAGACCCGACGCATGAACCAGTCGCGGGGATTGAGGGGCATCGGCCCCTCGTCGCAATGGAAATAGCCATGCAGGGCCAGTTCGTCGCCCTGGGCGACCCTGGCACTGAGCTGGCGGCAAAACCGCGGATGGGCGTCCAGATTGTTGTGTTTGTGGTAATCCGGAATCACCAGCCAAGTGATCGGCACGCCCCCCAAGGCGTCGACGGCTTTGACGAACGGTTGGTAATCGGCCCAGGTGGGTGGTGCCACGTCGTGCAGTACCAGCAGTAAAGCGGGCCTGTTCATGGGCTCAACCATTGGCTGTCAGCGGCCATTGGCTGCCGAGCACGGCGTGGTAGTGGCACAGCAAACTGGTGACCACCGTGTCCCAGGCGTAATGTCGTTCGACGTGTAACCGCGCTTGGCGACCCAGCGCCACGCTGCCCGAGCCGAACAGTTCTCGAACAGCGCTGGCCATCGCGGCTGGATCGTTCGGCGCGCAGAGTCGGCCGCAGTCCTCGGTGACGATTTCCTCGAAAGCCCCGGCCGCCACGGCCACCACCGGAATACCGCTGGCCATGGCTTCGAGTATCACCAGACCGAAGGTTTCCTGATCGCCGGCGTGGAGCAATGCGTCGGCGCTGGCCATCAGGCGGGCCACCTGCGGCGCCGGGCAGAACTCGTCGATCACCGTCACATTGGACGGCACGGCCGTTGGCATCGATGAGCCAACCAGCAGCAGGTGATAGCGTCGGCCCAGGCGTTTCATGCAGTCGAGCAGCACTGGCAGGTTTTTTTCCTTGGAGCCGCGCCCGGCGAAGATCAGCAGCCGGGTGTTGTCGTCCAGACCCAACTCGGCCCGCAGCCCGGGATCTCTGGCATCGGGATTGAAGGTTTGCAGGTCGACGCCCAAGGGTTGTACGAACACATTTCTGACCCCGAGCCCGGTGAGTTTGTCGGCCATGACCCGACTGGGCGCCAGCACCCGGTCGAAGTTGCCGTACAGCTTGCTGACATAAGCCTCGACATTGTTGGTCACCCAGTTGCCCATACGGTTGCTGACCAGCAGCGGCAGGTCCGAGTGGTAGAAACCTATGACCGGTACATCGAGTTGCCGCCGTGCATCCAGCGCTGCCCAAGCGGTGAGGTAGGGATCGCCGACCTCGATCAGGTCAGGTTGCAAAACCTGCAGGACATTGCGCCAGGGCGCGAGACGCAGCGGGAAGCGATAGCCTTTGCCGAAAGGCAGGGCAGGGGCTGGAACGGTGAAGATGCCATCCTGCTCGCTCAAGGACGATCCGGGGATCAGCAAACTGTGGCGAATGCCCGGCTTGATGCCCAGGCGACGGTGCTTTGCATCCAGATAAGTGCGCACGCCACCACTGGCAGGGGCGTAGAACATGGTGATGTCAGCGATATGCACGATGAACGATCCTCCGGTCCCGGTACTCCCTTGGTTGACCTTTATGAAGGATAGATGTTCGGTTGGGGTTGTGCGGGTGGGGTGTCAGCGGGTTTTGTAGTGTTTGACAGGCCGCCTTCGCGGGCAAGCCCGCTCCCACAGGTATTTTGAGTGTTCACACAATTTGTGCTTCACCCGGACTCCTGTGGGAGCGGGCTTGCCCGCGAAGGGGCCCGCAAGAGCGCCTCAGATCCTGAAACTTCCCACCAGCTGCTTCAGTCGAGCCGCCTGCTGCTCAAGGTCCGAGCACGCGCGCAAGGTCGATTGCAGGTTTTCCACGCCTTCCTGGTTCAGCGTGTTGATCTCGGTGATGTCGACGTTGATCGACTCCACCACGGCGGTCTGTTCTTCGGTCGCGGTGGCCACCGACTGGTTCATGCCGTCGATTTCCCCGATACGCAAGGTCACGCTGTTCAGACGTTCACCGGCGAGGTTGGCGATTTCCACACTGTCCTGGCTGTGGCGCTGACTGTCGCTCATGGTGCTCACCGATTCCCGGGCACCGACTTGCAGCTCCTCGATCATGGTTTGCACCTGTTGCGCCGATTCCTGTGTGCGGTGTGCCAGGTTGCGCACCTCGTCCGCCACCACGGCAAAACCTCGACCGGCTTCACCGGCGCGGGCGGCTTCGATCGCGGCATTGAGTGCCAGCAAGTTGGTTTGCTGGGAAATGCTGGTGATCACTTCGAGAATCTGCCCGATGTTCACCGTTTTACTGTTCAGCGATTCGATGTTGGTGCTCGAGGTGCTGAGCATGCTCGACAGTTGATTCATCGCCACGATGCTGCGGTCCACCACTTGCTGGCCGTCTTCGGCCAGGCTGCGGGCATCGCTGGCCTGGCTCGAAGCCTGCGCCGCGTTGCGGGCGATTTCCTGGGCAGCGGCGCCGAGCTGGTTAATGGCAGCGGCGACACTGCTGGTGCGCGAGGCTTGCTGGTCGGAGTTGAACATCGACGAGTTGGAAGCCGCGACCACTCGCAAGGCCACTTCGTTGACTTGCCCGGTGGCCGAGGACACTTCGCGGATCGAGCCGTGAATGCGCTCGACGAAACGGTTGAACGCAGTGCCGAGGGTGCCGAATTCGTCATTGTTCTGGATGGTCAGGCGTTTGGTCAGATCACCTTCGCCGTCGGCGATGTCGGCCATGGCGCGGGTCATGACGTGCAACGGCTGGATCAGGATGCGAATCAACATGCCGAGCAGGGCGATGATGATGGCCACGGCAATGATGGTTGCAACCACAGCCGAGGTGCGGAACTCGCTGAGCATCGAGTAGGCTTTTTCCTTGTCGACCGACAGACCGATGTACCAGTTGACCGAAGGCAAGCCCTTGATCGGGGTAAAGTTGACAATGCGAGTCTTGCCGTCGACGTCCACTTCGCTGAAGCCGTTGCCGATGCGCGGGGTAACTTTCGGATACGCCTCGCTCAGGGATTTCATCACCAGCGCTTTGTCCGGGTGAACCAGGATCTTGCCGTCGGCGCTGACCAGAAACGCATAGCCCATGCCATCAAAGTCGCGGGCGCTGAGGGTCGCGATCAGGGTTTGCAGGCTCAGGTCGCCACCCACCACGCCGACGCTCTGTCCGGCTTTTTTCGAAGCCGTGGCCATCGAGATGATCAGTTGACCGGTTGCCGCATCGATGTAGGGTTCGGTCAGGGTCGGCGTGCTGCTGTTTTCGGCGCCTTTGTACCAGGGGCGAACACGCGGATCGAAACCGTCGGGCATCTTCGCGTCCGGACGAATGGTGAAGTGCCCGGTGGCATCACCCAGGTAGGACGCCATGAAAGTCGACGTCAGGGTTTTCTGCTCAAGCAGGCTGGCGACATTGGCTTGTTCGGGGTTGATGGCGATGTTTTGCGAGAGGTTCTCGATCAGCAAGATACGCCCGGCCAGCCAGGTCTGGATGTTGTTGGCGGTGACGTCACCCATCTCGTTGAGGTAGTTGTTGAGGTCCTCGCGGATGGCATTGCGCTGCAAATAGTCGTTGTACAGCGTGAATGAGGCGAAGGCGGCAATAACAATGAGGGCGGCGGCAAGCAGGATTTTATGGCTGAAACGCAGATTTTTGTTCATGGCTTGGGGTTCCGCTAAGGTCTTAATGTCCAGCGCGTGCTTTTATAAAGGGACGCACGACGGGCAAGGTTGAAAGCAATTGAATTTTCCGACTCTCCTTAGGGAAATTTCCTACCAGATCGTGTCTGACTGCTTTGTCGTTATCTCTATCGGCCGTGTAGGACCAAAGATTAATCATGGGTGACCAAATGCCTGACTCACTGCAACTCGTAATCGGCGCCGACCTCAAGGGGCAGCCGATTGCCCAGGCCATGCGCCTGGCCAATCGCCACGGTTTGATCGCGGGCGCGACCGGCACCGGAAAAACCGTGACGTTGCAACGAATGGCCGAAGCGTTCAGCGATGCCGGTGTGGCGGTGTTCGCCGCCGACATCAAGGGTGACCTGTGCGGCCTTGGCGCCGCGGGCAGCCCCCAGGGCAAGGTCGCCGAGCGGATTGCGGGGATGCCGTGGCTCAACCACAAGCCTCAGGCTTATCCGGTGACGTTGTGGGACGTACAGGGTCAGTCCGGTCATCCTTTACGCACAACCTTGAGTGAAATGGGGCCGCTGCTGCTGGGCAGCCTGCTGGAACTGACCGACAGTCAGCAGTCGGCGCTGTACGCGGCGTTCAAGGTGGCGGACCGCGAAGGCCTGTTGTTGCTCGATCTCAAGGATCTGAAGGCGTTGCTCAATCACCTGCGGGACCACCCCGAGTTACTGGGCGACGATGCGGCATTGATGACCACCGGCTCCAGCCAGGCGCTGCTGCGACGTCTTGCAACCCTGGAGCAACAGGGCGCCGAAGCCTTGTTCGGCGAGCCGGCGCTGCAACTCGAAGACATCCTCCAACCCACTGCCGATGGCCGCGGGCGCATCCATTTGCTGGATGCCAGCCGTCTGGTGCATGAAGCGCCGAAAGTCTACGCGACGTTCCTGCTGTGGCTGCTGGCCGAGCTGTTCGAGCAACTGCCGGAGCGTGGCGATGCCGACAAACCCTTGCTGGCGCTGTTCTTCGACGAGGCCCACTTGTTGTTCAACGGCACGCCGCAGGCATTGCGTGATCGCCTGGAACAAGTCGTGAGGCTGATTCGTTCAAAAGGCGTGGGCGTGTATTTCGTCACCCAGTCGCCGGGTGACCTGCCGGACGATGTGCTGGCTCAGCTGGGCTTGCGCATCCAGCACGGTCTGCGTGCGTTTACCGCCAAGGAGCAAAAGTCCCTGCGCGCAGTGGCCGAAGGTTTCCGGCCGAATCCGGCGTTCGATACGTTGTCGGTGTTGACCGAACTCGGGATCGGTGAAGCACTGGTCGGCACGCTGCAGGAAAAAGGCACCCCGGAAATGGTGCAGCGGGTGCTGGTCGCGCCGCCGCAATCGCGGATCGGGCCTTTGACCGGTGCCGAGCGTACGGCGCTGATTGCCGGTTCGCCGTTGCGGGGACGTTATGACAAGCCGATTGACCGCGAATCGGCCTATGAAGTGCTGATGGGGCGCAAGGGCCTGGCGCCCGAGCCCGAGGCGGAACAGGGCAAACAGGAACCGAGTTTCACCGAACAGGCCGGCGAATTCCTCGGTACGGCAGCAGGGAAGGCGCTGAAATCGGCGATGCAACAGGCGGCGAACCAGCTTGGCCGACAGTTGGTGCGCGGCTTGATGGGCTCATTGCTGGGCGGCAGCAAACGCCGCTAGCTTGAGCGAACACAGTCAATGTGGGAGCGGGCTTGCTCGCGAATGCGGTGTGTTATTCAACGAAAATGTCGATTGGTAAACCCATTCGCGAGCAAGCCCGCTCCCACATGGTTTCTGTGTCAGGTTCTGGTCTTGGCGTGCGCCGCCAGTCGCTCCAGCGCTGCCCGCAGATTCGGGTCGCTGATCCCGTCGGCCGTGGCCTGGATGGTCGCGGCCGCATCGTCCGACAGGTCCATGGTATGCCCGACCGCGCCGCGCTGGACGGTCGGTGGCTGCACCTTGAACAGGATTCGCGTCAGGTTGGCGAACTCGTCGAACAGTTGCAGTTGCCGCTGCAGGCGCTTCTGCTGGTAGCGCAGGCGGGTTGCCCAATGACCGTCGGTGACAATCAGCAACAAACTGCCTTCGCGCCAGGACGCCACGTGGCAATGCTCGCGAGCGGCGGGTTGCAATTGGCTTTCGAGCAAACGTTGCAAATGACCCAGGCGTTGAGCGTGGCCGAGAATGGCTTTCAGCGGCTTGGCTTCGCGTAATAGAACGGCGGGTACTTTGGCCGTAAGTGGGCGAAATGCCATGATCAGACACCTGAAGTAACAGAGGCGCCATGGTAGCAGAAAGCGCCGGATGCACCCGCCCATTGCTTTTGTGGGCGCTTTACCCATTAAATCAACAACTAACTTCTGCCTTGAACGGCTTGAAGTTGAGCAAAACGCCCCTATTTTAAGTGAGCCCCGTCAAAGCGCTGTGCCAGCATCGTGGAATATCGCCACTTTCCTCACCACCGTTTCCGGGTAGAATGCTCGTTCGCATGCGGCCATGAGGGCTGCACGGGCGACTCACGGGGCCGCCCTCCATCCCTTTAGTGTGGAAGATCCTGCCGATATGTTTGCGCCTTTGTTAAAGAAACTTTTTGGAAGCAAGAACGAGCGTGAAGTCAAACGCATGCTCAAGACGGTGCAACTCGTCAATGCCTTCGAAGAGCAAATGGTGGCCCTTTCGGACGATCAATTGCGTGCCAAGACCAGCGAGTTCAAGGCCCGCATCGCCAAAGGGGAATCCCTCGACAAGCTCCTGCCAGAAGCCTTTGCGGTCGCCCGCGAAGCCGGCAAGCGTGTCATGGGCATGCGCCACTTCGATGTCCAGCTGATCGGCGGCATGACCTTGCATGAAGGCATGATCGCGGAAATGCGTACCGGTGAAGGCAAGACCCTGGTGGCAACACTGGGCGTTTACCTCAACGCACTGTCCGGCAACGGCGTGCACGTTGTGACGGTGAACGACTACCTGGCCCGCCGTGACGCCAACTGGATGCGCCCGCTGTATGAATTCCTCGGCCTGACGGTCGGCGTTGTCACGCCGTTCCAGCCGCCGGAAGAGAAGCGTGCTGCCTACGCCGCCGACATCACCTACGGCACCAACAACGAATTCGGGTTCGATTACCTGCGCGACAACATGGCGTTCAGCATGGAAGAAAAATTCCAGCGCGAACTCAATTTCGCCGTGATCGACGAAGTCGACTCCATCCTCATCGACGAAGCCCGTACGCCGCTGATCATCTCCGGTCAGGCCGAGGACAGCTCCAAGCTGTACATCGAGGTCAACAAGCTGATCCCGCAGCTCAAGCTGCACGTTGAAGAAGTCGAAGGCGAAGTGACCCAGGCCGGTCACTACACCGTCGACGAGAAGACCCGTCAGGTCGAACTCAACGAAGCCGGTCACCAGTACGTCGAAGAAACGCTGACCCGCATCGGCCTGCTGGCTGAAGGCGAAAGCCTGTACTCGGCGCACAACCTGAGCCTGCTGACTCACGTCTACGCCGGCCTGCGTGCGCACAAGCTGTTCCATCGCAACGTCGAATACATCGTGCAGGACGGTCAGGTCGTACTGGTCGACGAACACACCGGCCGTACCATGCCGGGTCGCCGTTTGTCCGAAGGCCTGCACCAGGCCATCGAAGCCAAGGAAAACCTGAACATCCAGGCCGAAAGCCAGACGCTGGCGTCGACCACCTTCCAGAACTACTTCCGTCTGTACAACAAACTGTCCGGCATGACCGGTACGGCCGACACCGAAGCGTTCGAGTTCCACCAGATCTATGGCCTGCAGGTCATGGTGATTCCGCCGAACAAGCCGCTGGCCCGTAAAGACTACAACGACCTGGTGTTCCTGACCGCCGACGAGAAATACGCGGCAATCGTGGCCGACATCAAGGAAAGCATGGCCGCCGGTCGCCCGGTGCTGGTGGGTACCGCCACCATCGAAACCTCCGAGCACATGTCCAACCTGCTCGTGAAGGAAGGCATCGAACACAAGGTTCTGAACGCCAAGTTCCACGAAAAGGAAGCCGAGATCATTGCCCAGGCCGGTCGCCCGGGTGCGCTGACCATCGCCACCAACATGGCCGGTCGTGGTACCGACATCCTGTTGGGCGGTAACTGGGAAGTGGAAGTGGCTTCCCTGGAAAACCCGACCCCTGAGCAGATTGCCCAGATCAAGGCCGACTGGCAGAAGCGTCACCAGCAAGTGCTCGAATCGGGTGGTTTGCAGGTGATTGCGTCCGAGCGTCACGAATCGCGCCGTATCGACAACCAGCTGCGTGGTCGTGCCGGTCGTCAGGGCGACGCCGGTTCCAGCCGTTTCTACCTGTCGCTGGAAGACAGCCTGATGCGCATCTTCGCCTCTGACCGGGTGAAGAACTTCATGAAGGCCCTGGGCATGCAGCCTGGCGAGGCGATCGAGCACCGCATGGTGACCAACGCCATTGAAAAGGCCCAGCGCAAGGTTGAAGGCCGCAACTTCGACATCCGCAAGCAATTGCTCGAGTTCGACGACGTCAACAACGAACAGCGTAAAGTGATCTATCACATGCGTAACACGTTGCTGGCCGCTGACAACATCGGCGAGACCATCGCTGACTTCCGTCAGGACGTGCTCAACGCCACCGTCAGCGCACACATTCCTCCGCAATCGCTGCCTGAACAGTGGGACGTGGCCGGTCTGGAAGCTGCGTTGCAGAGCGACTTCGGTGTGACACTGCCGATCCAGCAATGGCTCGACGAAGACGATCACCTGTACGAAGAAACCCTGCGCGAGAAGCTCATGAACGAGCTCGTCGCGGCGTACAACGAGAAAGAAGACCAGGCGGGCGCCGAAGCGCTGCGCACCTTCGAGAAGCAAATCGTTCTGCGCGTTCTGGACGACCTGTGGAAAGACCACCTGTCGACCATGGACCACCTGCGTCACGGTATCCACTTGCGTGGTTATGCCCAGAAGAACCCGAAACAGGAATACAAGCGCGAGTCGTTCACCCTGTTCTCCGAGTTGCTGGACTCGATCAAGCGCGACTCGATCCGTGTGCTGTCCCACGTTCAGGTTCGCCGCGAAGATCCTATCGAGGAAGAGCAGCGCCTGCGCCAGGAAGCCGAGGCATTGGCCGCTCGCATGCAGTTCCTGCATGAAGAAGCGCCAGGCCTGGAGCAACCGGAAGTGCTGGGTGAAGAGGTCGATGTGGCGCTCGCCGCTGCCCCGGTTCGCAGCGAGCACAAGCTGGGTCGCAATGAGCTGTGCTACTGCGGTTCGGGCAAGAAGTTCAAGCATTGCCACGGGCAGATCCAGTAAAACCCGTTTCAATCGCTGAAATACCCGCGCCGCGACCGGCTTCTGCCGTCGCGGCGTTTTACCATTCGAACCACCGTCTTCCTGAAGCGGTGCTGACATCATTTATAAAGGAGCGCATTCATGGCTGTTGGTCTTGGTCCTTTGCCAACGTTGCACCCGGTTGCCGGTTTTGAACTCGGTATCGCCTCGGCTGGCATCAAGCGCCCGGGGCGCAAGGATGTTGTGGTCATGCGCTGTGTTGAAGGCTCCACGGTAGCCGGCGTGTTCACCCTGAACGCCTTTTGCGCCGCCCCGGTGATCCTGGCCAGGCAACGCGTGCAAGGCCCTGTGCGTTACCTGCTGACCAACACCGGCAATGCCAACGCCGGTACCGGCGAGCCAGGCCTGGCCGCCGCCGAGCGCACGTGCGCCAAACTGGCCGAGCTGACCGGTGTCGATGCCAGCCAGGTGCTGCCGTACTCCACCGGTGTGATCGGCGAACCGTTGCCTGTGGAGAAAATCGAGGGTGCGCTGCAAGCGGCTCTTGACGACCTGTCGATCCACAACTGGGAAGCTGCCGCCACCGGCATCATGACCACCGACACCCTGCCCAAAGGTGCCAGCCGTCAGTTCCAGCACGACGGCGTGACCGTCACCGTGACCGGCATCAGCAAAGGCGCCGGCATGATTCGCCCGAACATGGCGACCATGCTCGGTTACATCGCGACCGACGCCAAAGTCTCCCGCGATGTGTTGCAAAACCTGATGCTCGATGGTGCCAACAAGTCGTTCAACCGCATCACCATCGATGGCGATACGTCGACCAACGACTGCTGCATGCTGATCGCCACCGGTCAGGCTGCGCTGCCGGAAATCACCCGCGCCGAGGGCGAACTGTTCGCCAAGTTGAAGCAGGCGGTGTTCGAAGTGTGCATGGACGTGGCCCAGGCCATCGTTCGCGACGGCGAAGGCGCGACCAAGTTCGTGACCGTTGAAGTCAACGGCGGCGGCAATCACCAGGAGTGCCTGGATGTCGGCTACACCGTGGCTCACTCGCCGCTGATCAAAACGGCGCTGTTTGCTTCCGACCCGAACTGGGGCCGTATCCTGGCCGCCGTTGGCCGTGCCGGTGTGCCGGACCTGGACGTGAGCAAGATCGACGTGTTCCTCGGTGACGTGTGCATTGCCAGCCGTGGCGCGCGCGCCGCGACCTACACCGAAGCCCAGGGCGCGGCGGTGATGCAGCAGGAAGAAATCACCATTCGTATCGAGCTGGGTCGTGGCGATTGCAGCGAAACCATCTGGACCACCGACCTGTCCCACGAGTACGTGAAGATCAACGCCGAGTACCGTACGTAAGACCGAGTCGCTCCATTCGCGAGCAAGCCCGCTCCCACAGTGTTCAATGGTGACACTGTGGGAGCGGGCTTGCTCGCGAAGGCTGACGACCAGACGCTAGATATTCTGGCTTGTTACCCTGACGAGAAGGCACCCCGAACATGAGCCTGCACCTGATCATCGGCGACAAACTGCATTCCTCCTGGTCCCTGCGCGGCGCTCTGGCCCTCGATCTGGCTGGCGCGGCCTACACCGAAGAACTGATCAAGCTGAACCAGCCGGACACCCGCGAGCGTCTGCTCAAGCATTCGCCGACCGCCAAGGTCCCGCTGCTGAAGACCGAACACGGCACCATCGCCGACTCCCTGGCGATTGCCGAATACCTGGCAGAACGGTTCCCCGACGCGAACCTGTGGCCCAAAGACACCGCCGCCCGTGCCCAGGCGCGTTCAGCGTGCGCACAAATGCACAGCGGCTTTTTCGCCATGCGCGGCAACATGCCGTTCGACCTGAGCCATGACGCCCCTTTGTCGCCGGTTCCGGCTGACGTTCAGGGCGACATTGAACGCATGTCGGCGCTGTGGGCCGAGTGCCGTGCCGCCGCGACCGAGAGCGGTCCGTACCTGTTTGGCCGCCTCACGTTGGCCGACGCGTTCTTTGCACCCATCGCCGTGCGCCTGCGCACCTATCGGGTGAAGCTGTCCGCGGCTGACGAAGCCTATGTTGAAACCCTCTACCAATGGCCGGCGTTCAAGGCCTGGCAGAAGGCCGGACTGGAGGAGCTGGAAAAGTGAAGCGAGTTCATGTCGCCGCCGCCGTCATCCGCGATGGCAATGGCCAGATCCTGATCGCCCGCCGTGCCGATTCACAGCACCAGGGCGGCCTGTGGGAGTTTCCCGGGGGCAAGGTCGAGGCCGACGAGTCGGTCGAAACCGCACTGGCCCGCGAGCTCCATGAAGAGCTGGGCATCGTGGTCGACGCGGCGCGCCCGCTGATCAAGGTCCGGCACGATTACCCGGACAAGCAGGTGTTGCTGGATGTCTGGGAAGTCTCGGCGTTTAGCGGCGAGCCCCACGGCGCCGAAGGCCAACCCCTGGCCTGGGTGTCGCCCCGGGATCTATCGGGTTACGAGTTCCCGGCGGCCAATCGGCCGATCGTCGCGGCGGCCCGATTGTCATCGCAGTACCTGATTACCCCGGAAGACCTGGAAACCCCGGCGTTGCTGCGTGGCATCCAGAAGGCCATTGCCGGTGGCATCAAACTTATCCAGTTGCGCGCACCGAACGGTTACGATCCCAAGTATCGCGACCTGGCTGTCGATGCGGTGGGCCTGTGCGCCGGCAAGGCACAATTGATGATCAAGGGGCCGTTCGAATGGTTGGGGGATTTCCCGTCCGCGGGTTGGCACATCACTTCGGCGCAGTTGCGCAAATACGCAGCGGCTGGCCGACCGCTACCGGCTTCGCGCTGGCTGGCGGCCTCGTGCCATAACGCTGAAGAACTGGCGCTGGCCGAACAGATGGGGGTGGATTTCGTGACTCTGTCGCCGGTTCAACCCACTCTGACTCACCCGGGTGCCGAGCCGTTGGGTTGGGAACAGGCGTCGAGCTTGATCGAGGGCTTCAGCAAGCCGGTGTTCCTGCTGGGTGGCGTTGGCCCGGCCGAGGTCGAGAAAGCCTGGGCGGCGGGTGCGCAGGGTGTGGCGGGGATTCGGGCGTTCTGGCCTGAGGCCTGATTCTGTGCTGTAGCTTCTGACGCCTTCGCGAGCAGGCTCGCTCCCACAGTGGATTTGTGGCGCACACAAAACCTGTGGGAGCGGCGGTGCGACGATTCGACTTGCTCGCGAAGGGGCCCTGACAGACGCCGGCTAAACCTCAGGCTTCGCCGCCGGCTGCCATAGAATCTCCGCCACGCCCTGACGCTTGGCAATCAGCCGCGCCACCACAAACAACAAATCCGACAACCGATTGATGTACGCCAGGCCAACCCCGGCCAACGGCTCAATCGCATTCAATTGCTGACACCGTCGCTCGGCACTGCGCGCCAGGCTTCGGCAAACATGGGCCTGGGCAATCAACGCTGAACCGCCGGGCAAGATGAAGTTTTCCAGTGGTCCCAACTCTTCATTCCACACATCGATTGCCGCTTCCAGGCGCTCGATTTCCGCTGCATTCAAGGCCTGATACACCGGCATTGCCAACTCACCGCCCAGATCAAACAATCGATGCTGGCAAGGCGCCAAAACCTCGATCACTTCCTGCAAACCTGCAACAGTATCCGTTTGTGCCGCCAACCCGGCCAGCAACACGCCCATCTGACTGTTGAGCGTATCGACTTCGCCAATAGCCTCGATCCGCGGGTGATCCTTGGGGACGCGACGGCCATCGCCCAGCCCGGTCTCGCCTTTGTCGCCAGTGCGGGTGTAAATTTTCGACAAACGAAAGCCCATGGTTACCTCGATAGCAGATTGAGTTCTTGCGTGACAGGTGGCGTGCTCGCCAGGGGCAGGCGCAAGGTGAAGCAAGTGCCTTGGCCAAGGGTCGATTGCACTTCCATCTGCCCCTTGTGGTTATTGGTGATGATGAAGTACGACACCGACAGCCCAAGTCCGGTGCCCTGGCCGATTTCCTTGGTGGTGAAGAAGGGTTCGAAGGTGCGTTTGCGCACGCTTTCACTCATGCCGATGCCGTTGTCCTCGACCTGGATTTCCGCCCACGGCGGGTTCAGCCGGGTGCGCAGAATGATCCGCCCCGGCTCGCTGTCGTCCTCGCGCTGGTGAATGGCTTGCGCAGCGTTTTTCAGCAGGTTGAGCAGTACTTGCTCCAGTTCGTTGGCGGTGCCGGGGACCGGGCCCAGCGCCGGGTCGAACTGACGAATGATGGCCTGGCCCTTGAAGTCGAAGCCGATCGCCAGGTCGAAATCGTTGCCGGCGATTTCCACCGCTTGATCAATCAGGGCGGGCAGGTCGCACGGGGCCATCTGGCGGGTGCTGCGACGGCTGAAACTGAGCATGTGGGTGACGATTTTGGCGGCCCTGGCACCGGCCTGCTGGATGCCGTCGAGCAACTGTGGCACTTCGCGGATTTTCAGATACTGATTGACCGTATCCAGTTCGATGCCGGCCTGTTCGGCCACTTCAAGGTTCTTCGGCAGGTCGGGGGACAGGCGTCGGCGAATGTTTTGCACGTTGTGCAGGATCGCACCCAGCGGATTGTTGATCTCGTGAGCCATGCCGGCGGCAAGACCGCCTACCGACAGCATTTTCTCCGACTGCACCATCATTTCTTCCAGGGACAGGCGCTGGGTGATGTCGTCGATCCGGATCACTACGCCACGCCCGGCACCGCCCATCAGCGGATAGAAAGTCAGGGCATAGTGGCGGGGCTCGTCGTCCTTGAGCCAGGTGACACGTTCGATTTTGGCCACAGTATGCTGCTCGACCGTTTCCTTGAGTTGCGGCAAGAACGGCTTGAGCGGTTCGAAGGCGAGGAAGATGGGCTGGTTCAGGGCTTCATCGAGGCGTGTGCCGGACAGGGCACTCGCTTCCTGGTTCCATTGAGTCACGTAGAGCTGTTCATCGAGGGCGATCAGCGCCGACGGCATGGAGTCGATGATGCTGTTGAGGTAGTTCTGGAAGCCGGTGAGTTTTTTCTCGATCTTGCTGCGCACCTGGACTTCGAGCTCCAGTTTGCGGTTGGTATGACGGGTTTCTTCCGCCAGGCCCTGGGCCTGGTCGTAAGCGGCCTGGGAGTCGTCCCGAGCCCGCTTGAGTTGCTGCTCCCTGGCCTCGATCCGCGAGAGCATGGTGTTGAACGCCTCGGCGAGGCTGCCGATTTCATCGTGGTTTCCTCGTGAAGCGCGCAGTGCGTAGTTTTCTTCACGGGTGACCTGCCGCGACAACTCTTCGAGCTGGTGGATCGGCCGGGTGATCAGGCGCTTGATCTGGCGGGCAATGATCAGCCACAGCAGTACGCTGAAGATCAGAATCCCCAGGCTGGCCGTCAGGGTCCCGGTGTAGAACGCCACTGGCAGTTCACTGCTGGCGACCAACAGCAAATGTCCCGGTGCCGAGCCGGGGCGGGGCAGGGTGATGACTTGATTGGTGCGAAACTCGGTGGCCTGCCAGTCTTCGATATGCCGGAAACGCTTGGGCAGCTCCAGATTGTCGCCATGCTGCAGTTGCGCCAATCGCTCACCCTGTCCGTCATACAGGGCTGCCGCGCGCAATGGCGAATAGCTGTTGAGTTCATTCAGCAGGCGCTCGGCGCTTTGCGGTGACGCCAGGGCTTCGGAGGCCAGGCTCGGGTTGGATACCAGTCGGCCGATGGTCTGCAGGGCCTGGGGCGCCATGCTTTCCTGGGAGATGTAGTACGCGGCGCTGATAAAGGTCAGGTTGGCAACCAGCAGGACGGTGACCATCAGTACCAGCAGGGCGGCCAGCAGTTTCTGGCCGACGGGCAGGTTTTCAAGGCGCTGGCGCAATGGCATCGGATTCATCGCAAACAAGGAACAAGTGGCCAGCGTAGCCGCTGCTCAGTCGCTGGGCAATCCAAGGCTTTGCAGGCGAGCGATCAACCTTGCCTGAAGTTGATTGAGGTGAGGCAGGTTCAGTTGATGCCGCCCGGCCACTTTGCAGGCGTAGCCCAGCAGGTAGCTGATTTCCGTGCGGCGCTGGCTCGTGACGTCCTGATGCATCGACGAGTAGTTGGCCGCGGTGGCGTGAATCACCCGTTCAACTTCCTGCTGCAGGTTTTCAGCCGCCGCGGGCTGACCGCAACGTTCGAGCAACTCCACCAGTTCACCGCACAGGGTGGCCACTTCGCACTGATGTTGCTGCAAGCCGCCGTTGCGGCAATCGTGCAGCACCGTCAGCGGGTTGATCGCACAGTTGAGGGCCAGCTTACGCCACAGCCTGGTCAGAATATCGGTGCTCCACTCGTGAGGGATGCCGGCAGCGCTCAAGTCATCGAGCCAGATCGGCGCGACCGGATGGCTCGCATCTCCCAGCCAGGTGAAGCCATGGCCAGCAAACACCACGCGCCAATCGCCATCGCGGAAGGCGCCTTCGGTGCTCGAGGCATAGATGCATCGTGCCTGGGGAACCTGTGCGGCCACCGCGTCCTGACTACCCAGGCCATTTTGCAGCAGGATCAGCTCGGCGCCGGGGGCCAGGCGTGACGCCAGTCGGGCCACCGCGCTTTCGGTATCGTAGGCTTTGCACGCCACCAACAGGCGGTTGATCGGCTGACGGCTGTCCGCTGTTTCGGCGGGCACGGCGTAGTGTTGCGCCTGGCCGTGTTCCACCAGTGTCAATCCGCCTGCAGCCTCATAGGCCTGCAGTCTCGCGGTGTCCCGCAGGATAAGCCTGACCGGTACGCCAGCCCGTGCCAGGCGTGTGGCCCATAAAGTGCCGAGGCTGCCGGCGCCGAGTACATGCCAGGTGGTGGACATCAGCTTTTTGCTCTGTTTAAGGCGTGCATCGGCAGCTCACAGTGAATGATGGGAAAGACCCGTTATAATCAGCGCGGATTTTAACCGCAAGCCAGGCGTGCTCCATCGGTGCGCCTTTAAATTTGGAGAGATTACATGCCGTCGTTCGACGTGGTATCCGAACTGGACAAACACGAAGTCACCAACGCGGTCGAGAACGCCGTCAAGGAACTCGATCGTCGTTATGACCTGAAAGGCAAAGGCAGCTTCGAGTTCAAGGAAAAAGACCTGACCGTCAACCTGACCGCGGAAGCGGATTTCCAGCTCGAAGCGATGATTGAGATCCTCAAGCTGGCTCTGGTCAAGCGCAAAATCGACGTGCAGTGCCTCGAAGTCAAGGATGCCTTCGCGTCGGGCAAGCTGATGAAACAGGAAGCTGTCCTCAAGGAAGGCATCGACAAGGAACTGGCGAAGAAAATCGTCGCTCACGTCAAAGATGCCAAGCTCAAGGTCCAGGCCGCCATTCAGGGCGAGCAGGTTCGTATTACCGGCAAGAAGCGTGATGACCTGCAAGAAGCCATTGCTGTGCTGCGGGCCAAGGAGTTCGGTATGCCGCTGCAGTTCAACAACTTCCGCGACTGACCTTGAAAGCGGGAACCTCCTGGCGTTTGTGACGTCGGAGGCCCAAGCAACGGCAGAAACGATTGAACCCGTCGCGGTTCGATCTTTCTGCCGCTTTTTTTTACGCAAGCCGCATAGCCGGAAAACAGGAGAAAGTAGATGGACTTAAGCGCTGAGGTAGACAACCTGGTCAAGGTATCCCAAACCTGGATCCCGATGATCATGGAATACGGCAGTCGCGTACTGCTGGCGGTCATCACCCTGGCCATCGGCTGGTGGCTGATCAACAAGGTCACGAAAAAGCTCGGCGGTCTGATTGCATTGCGCAATGCCGACCTGGCGCTGCAGGGCTTTATCAGCAGCCTGGCGAACATCATCCTCAAGATCCTGCTGGTCGTCAGCGTGGCCTCGATGATCGGTGTGGAAACCACTTCGTTTGTGGCAGCGATTGGTGCGGCGGGCCTGGCCATTGGCCTGGCTTTGCAGGGCAGCCTGGCGAACTTCGCCGGCGGCGTGTTGATTTTGCTGTTCCGCCCGTTTCGTATCGGCGACTGGATCGAGGCTCAGGGGGTTGCCGGTACCGTCGACAGCATCCAGATTTTCCATACCGTACTGCGCACCGGTGACAACAAGACCATCATCGTGCCCAACGGAAATCTGTCGAACGGCATTATCACCAACACCAATCGCCAGCCGACCCGCAAAGTGGTGTTTGATGTAGGCGTCGATTATGAAGCGGACTTGCAGAAAGCCCGGCAAGTGTTGCTGGAGTTGGCCAAGGATCCGCGTGTATTGACTGACCCGGAACCTCAGGCAGTCATTTCGACATTGGGTGACAGTTCTATCACTGTTTCCCTGCGTGTCTGGGTGAAGACAGCGGATTATTGGGATGTGATGTTCATGTTCAACGAACTGTCCCGTGATCGCCTGAGAGAGGCCGGCATCGATATTCCATTTCCACAACGGGTTATTCGCGTGGTTCAGGAGTCCGCAGTGCAGTGATTGACCTTGTCATACATGCCTGACTTTTCGGTCAGGCATGTAGGGCGATTGTTCAATAATTGAACAATTTGCATGGACAACAAAAAAGGCCCATCCGAAGATGGGCCTTTTGTTTTGTTACCGCAAACTAACTGGATGCGATTACAAAACCGACAGCGGGTAGTCGACGATGAAACGGAACTCTTTCACGTCGCCTTCACCTTCGTCAGCGTTAGCGAAGTGCCATGCTTGACGAATACGGAAGGAGAGGTCTTTTGCCGGGCCAGTCTGAACAACGTACTTGGCTTCGAAGTTGGTTTCGTTGTGCTTGCCGTCTTCGCCATACAGGCCAGCGTAAGGGCTGCCAACTGGAGTTTTGGTGCCGTCGATGTCCCAGCCTTTAACGTAACGGGTCATGAAGCTCAGACCTGGAACGCCGTACTCAGCCATTTTCAGGTCATAACGAACCTGGGCAGACTTCTCGCCTGGGGCGTTGAAGTCAGAGTACTGGATGGAGTTGGCGAGGAAGATCGAGTCGCCGCCGCGGTTGTTCTTGCCCACACCGATGTAGTCGAACGGAGTGTCACCGTTAACCTTCTGGAAGGCGAGGGTGATGGTGTGTGCTTTCATGAACGAGAAAGCGGCTGCCAGGGAGTAAGCAGTGTTGCTGATCTCGCCGGCTTTGGCATCACCAGTGTCTTTGGTGTTGTAGATGTTACCGTCCAGGTTCAGCGACTCGTCGCCGCCCAGCGGGATGGTGTAGTTCAGGTTGGCGTAGTACTGGTTCCAGATGTCTTCCAGCTTGGCGCCGTACAGCGATGCCGACAGGTTGTCGGTGATGCCGTATTTGCCACCGAAGTAGTCGATGGAGTTGGCTTCTACGCCAGCGTAGGTTGCAAACAGGCCGCCGTCACGAGCGTTGCGGTCCTGGCTGGTCGCCGAGTAGAAGTGACCGGCTTCGAGGTCAAGGTCTTTGACTTCGCTGCTTTGCAGTTGGATACCGCTGGCAGTTTGAGGAAGGATACGGGAACCGCCAACAGCAAACACTGGAGCAGTGCTTGGCTGCATGTCGCCGACTTTCAGCTCGGTTTTCGATACGCGGAACTTAACAGCGCCGCCGGCTTTGCCCTGGCTGTCGTTAACTTCGCCATCGGCGTCGCGGCTCATGTTACCGGTGCCGCCGGTGCCATCACCGCCGTCCAGTTTGATTGCCAGGTAACCGAAAGCGTCAACGCCAACACCGATCAGGCCTTGGGTGTAACCGGAGCTGAAGTTGCCCCAGATACCTTGGGTCCAGTCTTTCTGGTCGGTTGCGCCATCTTTGCGGTCACGGTTGAAGTAGTAGTTGCGAACCAGCAAGTTCAGGGAGCTGTCTTCAACAATACCTTTGGCTTCAGCCTGGTCACTTACGAAAGGGGCGGCCGTAGCCAATTGGGTACTGGCTGCTGCTGCAACTGCCAGTGCGATCATGCTCCACTTCATCACGCGCATCGTGATTTGCTCCTTTGGTTTTAGAAGAGTACTGCCGTCCCACCTGTTTTATTATCTGGGCGGCTCTTTCTTTTTGTGTCGGCGCAAACTTATATCACGCCGACAATGTTGGCGATACTTGCGTATCTAACCTTTCGCCTTCTTTACGACCATGTCGCAAACAGCGAGGTAGATGTCGCAAATTTCGAGCTCCGACGCAACCGGGCTGACAACTTTAATGCTGTTTTCTGAGCCTGGGTGTCGGTAAAAAGAGTCCTGGTGAAACGTTTGAATCTCCATCGGGCTACCTTGCCACTGTCTTTTTTGCCTGAATGCCCCCCACTTCCAGCGGGTGTCACTCAGGTGATGTTGGGTATGTATGCAACAAACGTGCACAAAGCCATATTTTTTTGCGGTTTTTTCCAATTGACGCTCTGGCGCTGTAAAAACCTCATGAAATCGGGGGGTTCAAGCGCCTTTGGTTTGGGCTTGACGCTTTGCTTCGCATCATGTTGCACCCTTTTGGTCGACTGCCTGACAACCAAAAATGTTACCGGTTCACCCCGTCAGTGAGTAAATGGCGGATGTCGAAGCGTTCAGCGTAGACCCACTGTGCGGTTTTGGTGCAAAAAAATTTTAATCCTGTGCTGAATTCACTCCTGTTGATCGGGTGTCTGGCGCGAACTCTTCGTTGTTAATCAGTCATTTCGGCGCTTTTTTCGGCTGGCCGGTTCTGTAGTGGTGCGCGGTGTCGAAAATTGTCTCATTCGGGGGCGGGCTGTCAGCATTTCGCTGGCCTCTTGGCGTCTGTGCAAGGTTCGCCGTGAAGCGTGCGCCGTTCACAGGTATGCTGCCGTCCGGTCGCTTGGTGCGCCGCTCCTCTGGATGGACGCTAAGCTGAAAATGATGACCCGGCGGGAGTACGCGCAGTGTTTGCTTTAGATCCACGACTTCAACAAGACACGTTACCGATCGGGGACTTTCCGCTCTGCCGGTTGCTGTTGTCCAACGACTCGAACTATCCCTGGTTCATCCTGGTACCTCGTCGTGAGGCTATCAGCGAGATATTTCAGTTGGATGTCGCAGACCAGCGACAGCTTTGGCAGGAGACGACGACGCTTTCGCAAGTGCTCAAGGACTCGTTCGATGCGGACAAGTTGAATGTTGCGGCGCTGGGCAATGTCGTCAGCCAGTTGCACATGCATGTAATTGTGCGCAAGCACGAAGATGCCGCCTGGCCAGCACCCGTTTGGGGTAGGCATCCGGCAAAGCCCTACAGTTCGGAGCAGATTGCCGCCATTCGCGAGCGTTTGCGCCTGATATTGACCGATGACTTTACGTTTCTGGAGGGCTGAATCATGAGCCTGGAAGAACGCGTTACCGATCTTGAAAGCCGCCTGGCCTTTCAGGATGACACCATCCAGGCATTGAATGATGTGCTGGTCGCGCAGCAGCGGGTGGTCGAGCGTCTTCAACTGCAAATGGCTGCGTTGCTCAAGCGGCAGGAGGAAATGGTCGGCCAGTTCGAATCGTTCGAAGAGGAAGCGCCGCCACCGCACTACTAATCGATGTGCAGTAAGCAACGTGCAGGCATGAAAAAACCGCGGACAGCCAGGCTGTGCGCGGTTTTTTTCAGCCTTGAATCAGCGACGCGGCAGCGCGGCGATCACATCTTCGGCTTGCAGGCCCTTGTCACGATTCATGACGGAGAACTCCACGCGCTGGCCTTCTACCAGGACGCGGTGGCCTTCACCGCGAATGGCCCGGAAGTGGACGAAGATATCGTCGCCGGAATCGCGGGAGATGAAGCCGAAGCCTTTGGACGTGTTGAACCACTTGACGGTGCCGGTATCGCGGTTGCTCATGTCGTAGCTTGGCGAGGCAGCGACCGGTGACGATTTGTAGAAGCTGATGCCCAGGTGCAGGGCAACAGCGATCAGGGCTGCAACCAGGCTGAACAGAACGGCAGGTTGACCGGCGATGACAGGCATCGGCGCGATCAGCGTCAGAGTCTGCAGGACTACCGCCAGAGCCAGCAGTACGCTGACCAGGTTTTGCAGTTGGTGGCGCGGACCTTTGTTCCAGTAAGGGATGACAGGTGCAAGCGTAAGATTGAGCAGGCCGAAAAAGGCCAGGTACAGCGCGTCAGGTTGTTGCAGGTAAGGCAAGGCTTCAGGGTGCAGGCTAGGGATGAAGGACAGCAGCAAGGCTGCTGCGCCTATCACCAGATGGACGATTTTCAACATTTTGATTAACTCACGTTAAGACAGCTCACAAGGAAGAGCTGATGGCGCACGGTTCGCTTCAAGACAATAAAGAGGCGTTGGACACGTACCCGGTATCAGCCTATGCGCCATGCCCGGAAAAATAGGCACTGGCGACACGCCGTCTATTTAACAGCAAAGCCGCAGGCTACTCAAATCAGGGCGTCCGGCGGCTCTTTGGCGGTGATTTGCCGCAGGTTGTCCGAAGTTGTGGGGCTGCGGTAAGGCGGGTGATCTGCTGATCCGCGTATGCGGGTGCATGAAAAAAAGTGGCGCGGCTGGTTGGCGCTCTACTTTCCTACGTCATTCCATGGGGTGTTTCTGACGGGGGCTTCGTTTCGCTACGTGGGAAAACGTCTGGAGTAGGACGATCTCCGGGGTCTGCCAAAAGTTGTTGGCTTATCCTACGTCGAGGGTCATAAAGTCGGCTGGAAAATACCTTCGCACCTGCGTTTTTATAAGTCGACACACAGTTGCGCTTTAAGAAACCAGGATGGCAAAGGAGTGTCAGCGTTATGGTTTATCAAAGGCAAGAAGAGGGGCGATACGGTTCGCACAGGGATGTAAGGGTCGATCCGTTTGTTCGCGAATTCGATATGGGGTTGGCCCAGCCCTTCTCCCGTTCCGTGCGACTGAATGGCTTCGCAACCTGTTTGCGGCTTGAGCAGGTTTATTGGGATATTTTGGGAGCAATGGCACGGGCCAACGGTTGTTCGGTCAATAGCCTGTTATCCCATGTGGATCGCGAAGTTCACTTGCGTCATGGCGGAGTGAGGAATTTCAGTGGATTGGTGCGGGTCGTCTGTGTCGTACACAGCCTCAAGGAAGGGGGGTGCATCGTCACTGCCTAGTCTGGGCGGTGAAAGCGGCAGAGTGTCGGTCTGTGCAGTCTTACGGCTGCACAGGCCGCATTTAATGGATATAATCCCGCTCTTTGCCGCGAAACCCCAGCGTGTGCGGTAGCAATCTGATCGCCGAGACAACCTCCATGCCGATGTACGATTATCAATGTGCTTCCTGTGGTCATCAGTTGGAAGCCATTCAAAAGATCAGCGATGCACCGCTGGTCGACTGCCCTGCCTGTCAGGCGCCAGAGCTTAAAAAAATGCTGTCCATGCCGGGCTTTCGCCTTAGCGGCACGGGTTGGTACGAAACCGACTTCAAGACCGGTTCCAAGAAGAACCTGGCCGGCGGCGACAAAGCTGACTAAGGTCCTGAACCTGAATTGAACGACACACGCGAGTTCTTGCATCACCCGGCGACTTTTCAAAGGCGGGGCTGCTGTAGGATCTCCAACCGAATTTCGAATTACGAGAAGTGAAACCACGACCATGATGCGCAGCCATTATTGCGGCCAACTGAACGAAAGCCTGGACGGCCAGGAAATTACCCTTTGCGGATGGGTTCACCGTCGCCGTGACCACGGTGGGGTGATTTTCCTCGATATCCGTGATCGTGATGGTCTGGCCCAGGTCGTGTTCGATCCGGACCGCGCTGAAACCTTCGCCGCCGCCGATCGCGTGCGCAGCGAGTATGTCGTGAAGATCACCGGCAAGGTTCGCCTGCGTCCGGCCGGTGCGACCAACGCCAACATGGCGTCGGGCATGATCGAAGTCCTCGGCTACGAGCTGGAAGTGCTGAACGAATCGGAAACCCCGCCGTTCCCGCTGAACGAGTTCTCCGACGTCGGTGAAGAAACCCGCCTGCGCTATCGCTTCCTCGACCTGCGTCGCCCGGAAATGGCCGAGAAGCTGCGTCTGCGTTCGCGCATGACCACCAGCATCCGTCGCTTCCTGGACGAGAACGGCTTCCTCGACGTAGAAACGCCGATCCTGACCCGTGCCACCCCGGAAGGCGCACGCGACTACCTGGTGCCGAGCCGTACTCATGCCGGTTCGTTCTTCGCCTTGCCGCAATCGCCGCAGCTGTTCAAGCAGCTGCTGATGGTGGCCGGCTTCGACCGTTACTACCAGATCGCCAAGTGCTTCCGCGACGAAGACCTGCGGGCCGACCGCCAGCCGGAATTCACCCAGATCGACATCGAGACCAGTTTCCTCGATGAAAAAGAGATCATGGGCCTGACCGAGCAAATGATCCGCAACCTGTTCAAGGAAGTGCTGGGCCTGGAATTCGGCGAGTTCCCGCACATGACCTTCGAAGAAGCCATGCGTCGCTACGGTTCCGACAAGCCAGACCTGCGTAACCCGCTGGAACTGGTTGACGTGGCCGACCAGCTCAAGGAAGTCGACTTCAAGGTGTTCAGCGGCCCGGCCAACGACCCGAAATGCCGCATTGCCGCCCTGCGCGTGCCTGGCGGCGCGAGCATGCCGCGCAAGCAGATCGACGACTACACCAAGTTTGTCGGCATCTACGGTGCCAAGGGCCTGGCGTACATCAAGGTCAACGAGCGCGCGAATGGCGTTGACGGTCTGCAATCGCCGATCGTGAAGAACATCCCTGAAGCCAACCTCAACGTGATCCTGGATCGTGTTGGTGCAGTCGACGGCGACATCGTGTTTTTCGGTGCCGACAAGGCCAAGATCGTCAGCGAAGCGTTGGGCGCACTGCGCATCAAGCTCGGTCACGACCTGAGCCTGCTGACCTGCGAATGGGCTCCGATGTGGGTCGTTGACTTCCCGATGTTCGAAGAGAACGACGACGGCAGCTTCAGCGCCTTGCACCACCCGTTCACCGCGCCGAAGTGCTCCCCGGCGGAGTTGGAAGCCAACCCGGCGGGCGCTCTGTCCCGTGCCTATGACATGGTGTTGAACGGCACCGAGCTGGGTGGCGGTTCGATCCGTATCCACCGCAAAGAGATGCAACAAGCGGTCTTCCGTCTGCTGGGCATCAACGAAGTGGAACAGGAAGAGAAATTCGGCTTCCTGCTCGACGCCCTGAAATATGGCGCACCGCCGCACGGTGGCCTGGCCTTCGGTCTGGACCGTCTGGTGATGCTGATGACCGGCGCCCAGTCGATCCGTGAAGTGATCGCCTTCCCGAAAACCCAGAGCGCGGCCGATGTCATGACCCAGGCGCCGGGCCAGGTGGATGCCAAGGCATTGCGCGAGTTGCACATTCGTCTGCGTGAAACGCCTAAGGCCGAGTAAGGCTGACCCGAAGGGCGCATCTGCGGATGCGCCCTTTCTTTATAGGCAGAGCTGTTCAAGATTTTTGTTTGCCGGCCGGCGCAATACAGCGCAGCGGGCAATGTTTCAAAGAGAATTCGGAGCGAGTTATGGCAGGTCATTCCAAGTGGGCGAACATCAAGCACCGCAAAGAACGTCAGGATGCCAAGAGGGGCAAGATCTTCACCAAGTGGATTCGTGAGCTGACCGTCGCTGCCCGTCAGGGTGGTGGTGATCCAGGCTCCAATCCGCGTCTGCGCCTGGCCCTGGACAAGGCCCTGGGTGCCAACATGAGCCGTGACATCATCGATCGTGCCATCGCCCGGGGTACCGGCGCTGCCGATACCGACGACGTGGTCGAGCTGACCTACGAAGGTTACGGTCCGGGCGGCGTGGCGGTGATGGTCGAATGCATGACCGACAACCGTAATCGCACCGCCGCCGCTGTTCGTCACGCGTTCAGCAAGTGCGGCGGCAACCTCGGGACTGACGGTTCGGTGGCCTATCTGTTCGAACGCAAGGGGCAGATATCCTTCGCTGCCGGCGTTGACGAAGATGCGCTGATGGAAGCGGCCATGGAAGCCGACGCCGATGACGTGGTGACCAACGAAGACGGTTCGATCGACGTGTTCACCTCGTTTGCCGGCTTCTATTCCGTGCGTAACGCACTGGAAGCGGCGGGTTTCAAGGGTGACGACGCGGAAATCGTCATGCTGCCGACCACCAGCGCCGAACTCGATCTGGAAGGCGCCGAGAAGGTCCTCAAGCTGATCGACATGCTCGAAGACCTGGATGACGTGCAAAACGTCTACTCCAACGCGGAAATTCCGGAATCGGTGGCCGCGCAGCTCGGTTAAAGGGTGGCCACGATCCATGTGGGAGCGGGCTTGCTCGCGAAAGCGGTTTAATATTCAGCAACGATGTTGTCTGATAGTCCGCATTCGCGAGCAAGCCCGCTCCCACATTTATTATTCGCTGAGTTGAAGATCGTGTTTTTTCTTATCCCGCAGGCGTTATGACTTTAATTCTTGGTATCGACCCCGGTTCGCGCATCACCGGTTACGGTGTGGTGCGTGATACCGGCCGTGGCTGCGAGTACGTCGCCTCCGGCTGTATCCGCACTGGTGCCGGCGAGCTGGCTAAGCGATTGCAGATTGTCTATCGCGGGGTGCGGGAGATCATTCAGACTTACCATCCGGTGACCATGGGGATCGAAAAGGTGTTCATGGCCCGTAACGCCGATTCCGCCCTGAAACTGGGGCAGGCCCGTGGTGCAGCGATCGTGGCAGGTGCCGAGGAAAGTCTGGAAATTGCCGAATACAGCGCAACCCAGGTCAAGCAGGCAGTGGTCGGTACCGGCTCGGCCAACAAGGAGCAGGTGCAGATGATGGTCATGCACATGCTCAAGCTGACCAGCAAGCCGCAGATCGATGCTTCGGACGCCCTGGCCATTGCCATCTGTCATGCTCATACCCGCTCCAGTCTGCTGCCCCATGGTCTCGGGGCGGCACGCAGTCGTGGCGGGCGCCTGCGTCTCTGATAGCATCAGCAATCATTTTCATGGGGTGAGGGCGTTTCGCCTGGGTTGTCGGCGCTACTCCCTTGCTCCATCAGTCGCTGGCCCAGAGCTGGCCAACGCTCAAGGATTTGTAACGTGATTGGACGTTTGCGCGGCACCCTGGCTGAGAAGCAGCCTCCACACCTGATTCTGGATGTAAACGGCCTGGGTTATGAACTCGAAGTGCCGATGACGACCCTCTATCGATTGCCGTCGGTCGGTGAGCCGCTGACGTTGCACACTCATCTGGTCGTGCGCGAAGACGCACAGTTACTCTATGGTTTCGTCGGCAAGCGTGAGCGCGACTTTTTCCGCGAGTTGATCCGCCTCAATGGTGTCGGGCCGAAACTGGCGCTGGCCTTGATGTCGAGCCTGGAAGTCGACGAACTGGTTCGTTGCGTACAGTCCCAGGACACTTCGGCGCTGACCAAGGTGCCAGGTGTGGGCAAGAAAACCGCCGAGCGATTGCTGGTGGAACTCAAGGATCGCTTCAAGGCCTGGGAGACCGTACCGGCCATGTTCGCCCTGGTGCCGAACCAGCCGGATGGACCGGCCCCGGTGAGCACTGCCGAGACTGACGCGGTCAGCGCCTTGATTTCCCTGGGCTACAAGCCACAGGAAGCGAGCAAGGCGGTGTCTGCGATCAAGGAGAAAGGTTTGAGCAGTGAAGACATGATCCGTCGCGCCTTGAAGGGAATGATCTAAGTGATTGAAGCTGATCGTCTGATCGCTGCCACGCACAGTCCGCGTGAGCGCGAAGAAGTCCAGGACCGTGCCATTCGCCCGGTCAGCCTGGCGGAATACATTGGCCAGCCGACCGTTCGCGAGCAGATGGAGTTGTTCATTCAGGCGGCTCGCGGTCGTAACGAGTCCCTGGACCACACGCTGATCTTCGGGCCGCCGGGCCTGGGCAAGACCACCCTCGCCAACATCATCGCCCAGGAAATGGGGGTGTCGATCAAGAGCACTTCAGGTCCGGTGCTGGAGCGTCCAGGTGATCTCGCCGCGCTGTTGACCAACCTTGAGCCTCACGATGTGCTGTTCATCGACGAAATCCATCGCCTGTCGCCCATCGTTGAAGAAGTGCTGTACCCGGCCATGGAGGACTTCCAGCTCGACATCATGATTGGCGAAGGCCCGGCTGCGCGTTCGATCAAGCTCGATCTGCCGCCGTTCACCCTGGTCGGCGCAACGACACGGGCCGGGATGCTGACGAACCCGTTGCGCGACCGTTTCGGCATCGTTCAGCGTCTTGAGTTCTACAATAACGCCGACCTGTCGACGATTGTCAGTCGTTCGGCGAGCATCCTCGGTTTGCCGCTGGATCCGGAAGGCGCCTTTGAGATCGCCCGCCGTGCCCGTGGCACGCCCCGGATTGCCAACCGACTGTTGCGCCGGGTGCGTGATTTCGCCGAAGTTCGCGCCAAGGGGCATATCACCAAGCCGATTGCCGACCTGGCGCTGAACCTGCTGGACGTCGACGAACGCGGCTTCGATCACCAGGACCGGCGTCTGTTGCTGACCATGATCGAGAAGTTCGACGGCGGGCCGGTCGGAGTCGACAGTCTGGCCGCCGCCATCAGCGAAGAGCGTCACACCATTGAAGACGTACTCGAGCCTTACCTGATCCAGCAGGGTTACATCATGCGCACGCCAAGGGGGCGAGTGGTGACGCGGCATGCCTATCTGCATTTCGGTTTAAACATTCCGTCACGATTGGGCGAAATGCCCGTGGCAGACGAGTTCCTCGGTGCCTGTGACGATTAATTAACATTGCGTGCTGATTTTTTCGGGCAATGTAGGGTCCCAGCACCGTACTTTCGCAAGAAAGCCGCAGATCAATGAAAAACAGTTGCCTGGCCGGATTGGCAACCTGAGGAGTAAGCACTAGAGTATGCGCGCGCAAAACGGGCTTGAGCCATTCGCACATCGTTGTCGCGTTTATTACGAGGACACCGATGCGGGCGGCATCGTGTATTACGTCAATTACCTCAAGTTTATGGAACGGGCTCGAACCGAGCGGCTGCGAGACCTGGGCTTTGCCCAATCGCAACTGGCAGGGGAGGACCTGTTGTTCGTCGTGCATTCCAGCGAAGCGCGCTACCACGCGCCGGCGCGACTGGACGACGAACTGCTGGTAAGCGCTGAAGTAAGCGAATTGAACCGTGCCAGCCTGCGCTTCAAGCAGCAGGTCAGGCGGGCAACGGATAATGTGCTGCTCTGCGAAGGGCAGTTTCTGGTGGCCTGTGTGCGCACTGAAAGTTTGAAACCCCGGGCCATTCCCGAAGCTCTACGAGCGGCCTTTGCCGACGTGAGCGGCGCGGGTACACACTCAAAGCAGGAGATAAAGCGTGGAAGCTAACGTCGTCGACCATTCCTCCATGTGGAGCCTGGTCAGCAATGCCAGTATCGTGGTGCAACTGGTAATGCTGACCCTGGTAGCCGCATCGGTGACCTCGTGGATCATGATCTTTCAGCGCAGCAACTTGCTGCGCGCCGGTCGACGTGCCCTGGAGAGCTTTGAAGAGCGCTTCTGGTCGGGTATCGACCTGTCCAAGCTGTACCGCCAGGCCGGCAGCAACCCGGACCCTGATTCGGGTGTCGAGCAAATCTTCCGTGCCGGTTTCAAGGAATTCTCCCGCCTGCGCCAGCAGTCAGGCGTTGACCCGGAAGCGGTCATGGAAGGCGTGGCCCGTGCCATGCGCGTTGCGATTTCCCGCGAGGAAGAAAAGCTCGAACAGAGCCTGCCCTTCCTCGCCACTGTCGGTTCCGTCAGCCCCTACATCGGCCTGTTCGGTACCGTCTGGGGGATCATGAACTCCTTCCGTGGCCTGGCCACCGCCCAGCAAGCGACCCTGGCCACTGTGGCCCCGGGTATCGCCGAAGCACTGATCGCCACGGCTATCGGTCTGTTCGCGGCCATTCCAGCCGTTATCGCTTACAACCGTTTTGCTGCTCGCAGCGAAACCCTGCTGGGCCGCTACTACACCTTCGCCGACGAGTTCCAGGCGATCCTGCACCGCAAAGTGCACACCAGCGAAGAATAAGCAGGTAATTTCCAATGGCTTTAATCGCTCGAGCTCGCAAAAAGCGCAAGCCGGTCGCCGAGATGAACGTGGTGCCCTACATCGACGTGATGTTGGTGCTGCTGGTCATCTTCATGGTGACCGCGCCGATGCTCAATCAGGGCGTGAAAGTTGATCTGCCCAAGGTTTCCAGCGAAGCCTTGCCGCAGGACAACAACACCCAGGTCCTGACCATTTCCATCAAATCCGACAAGACCTACTACTGGAACCTTGGCAGCGAAGTCGACACGGACAAGCAGCAGGACCGGGCCATGACGTTGCCGCAGATGACTGACGCCGTGACCAAGATCATTCGCGTCGGCAATGAAAACGGCAAGCACACCCAGGTCTTCATTCGCGGCGACAAATCCGTCGATTACGGTTCCGTCATGGGGGCCATGGGCGGGTTGCAGAAAGCCGGGGTCGGTAATGTTGGCTTGATTACCGAGGCGCCCTGATGCAGCAACAGCGAGAGCCGTCCGCCTCGGAAAGCTACTTCTGGCCTAGTGTCTGGGCGATTGGCTTGCACGTGCTGGTGTTCGGCATGTTGTTCGTCAGTTTTGCCTTTACCCCGGAGCTGCCGCCGGCCAAGCCGATTGTCCAGGCGACCTTGTACCAGCTGAAATCGAAAAGTCGGGCGACCACCCAGACCAATCAGAAGATTGCCGGTGAGGCGCAGAAATCTGCTGCGCGTCAGACCGAAGTCGAGCAGATGGAGCAGAAAAAGGTCGAGCAGGAAGCGGTCAAGGCTGCGGAACAAAAGAAAGAAGAGGCGGCTCAAAAGGCCGAGGAAGCCAAGAAGGCCGACGAGGCGAAGAAAGCGGACGAGGCGAAAAAGGCTGATGAAGCCAAGAAAGCCGACGACGCGAAGAAAGCCGCGGAAGCCAAGAAGGCAGAAGAGAAACAATTGGCTGATATAGCCAAGAAGAAAGCTGAAGAAGAAGCCAAGAAGGCTGCTGAAGAAGAGGCCAAGAAAGCGGCCGCTGAAGAAGCCAAGAAAAAGATCGTCGAAGACGCGAAGAAGAAAGCCGCGGAAGACGCCAAGAAGAAAGCCGAGGCTGAAGAGGCGAAGAAGAAAGTCGCCGAGGAAGCGAAGAAGAAAGCTGCTGCCGATGCTGCGAAGAAGAAATCGCAGGACGCGGCGCGTAAATCCGCCGAAGACAAAAAGGCTCAGGCCCTGGCAGATTTGCTTTCCGACACGCCGCAGCGTCAGCAGGCCTTGGCCGATGAGCAGGGTGACGAAGTCGCCGGCAGTTTCGATGACCTGATTCGTGCGCGTGCAGCGGAAGGCTGGGCTCGTCCACCTTCGGCACGCAAAGGCATGACGGTCGTGTTGCAAATCGGCATGTTGCCGGACGGTACGGTGACTTCGGTCAGCGTGTCCAAGTCCAGTGGCGACGGTCCGTTTGACGCCTCGGCTGTTGCAGCAGTGAAGAATATTGGACGTTTGACAGAAATGCAGGGAATGAAGCCGAGTGATTTCGCTCCGTATCGTTCATTCAAGATGACATTCACACCTGAGGATCTAGCCTTGTGAGAAACCTTCTTCGAGGAATGCTGGTCGTTATCTGCTGCATGGCAGGGATGGCGATGGCAGATGAGAAAAACATTCTGGTTACCAGCGGCAGCGATCGGGCGACCCCGATCGCCGTTGTACCGTTCGGCTTCCAGGGCGGTAGCGTGCTGCCGGACGACATGGCGGAAATCATCGGTAACGACCTGCGCAACTCGGGTTACTACTCGCCGATTCCAAAGCAGAACATGATCAGCCAGCCGAGCCAGGCCGGCGAAATTATCTTCCGTGACTTCAAGGCACTGGGTGCCCAGTACGTCATGGTCGGCAGCATTGTTCCGGCGGGCGGTCGCCTGCAGGTGCAATATGCACTGTTCAACGTAGCCACCGAGCAGCAAGTGCTGACCGGCAGCGTGTCGGGCGGTGTCGATCAGTTGCGGGACATGGCGCACTACATCTCTGACCAGTCGTTCGAAAAACTCACGGGTATCAAGGGTGCCTTCTCGACTCGCCTGCTGTACGTAACGGCCGAGCGTTTCTCCGAGAACAACACTCGCTACACCCTGCAGCGTTCGGACTACGACGGTGCCCGCGCCGTGACCCTGTTGCAATCGCGTGAGCCGATCCTGTCGCCGCGTTTCGCACCGGATGGCAAGCGCATCGCTTATGTCTCCTTCGAGCAGAAGCGTCCGCGTATCTTCATGCAGAACATCGACACCGGTCGCCGTGAGCAGATCACCAACTTCGAAGGCCTGAATGGTGCACCTGCCTGGTCGCCGGATGGCAATCGCCTGGCGTTCGTGCTGTCCAAGGACGGCAACCCGGACATCTATGTGATGAACCTCGGCTCGCGTCAGATCAGCCGTGTCACCAACGGTCCTGGCATCAACACCGAACCGTTCTGGGGCAAGGATGGCTCGACCATCTACTTCACTTCCGACCGTGGCGGCAAACCGCAGATCTACAAGACCAGCGCCGGTGGCGGCGGTGCCGAACGCGTGACTTTCGTCGGCAACTACAACGCCAACCCTAAATTGTCGGCTGATGAAAAGACGCTTGTCATGATTCACCGTCAGGATGGTTTCACCAATTTCAAGGTGGCGGCCCAGGATTTGCAACGCGGTAGTGTAAAAATCCTCACTGATAGCACTCTGGACGAGTCGCCTACTGTCGCGCCCAACGGCACCATGGTAATCTACGCCACCCGCCAGCAGGGCCGGGGAGTCTTGATGCTCGTGTCCATCAATGGACGCGTAAGGCTCCCGCTTCCTACCGCACAAGGCGAAGTCAGAGAACCTTCCTGGTCCCCTTACCTGAACTGACGCGGCGCTATACGTTTTACTTAACACACTGGGGTTCATTAGGAGTTTCACGATGGAAATGCTGAAGTTTGGTAAATTTGCTGCGCTGGCACTGGCCATGGCTGTAGCTGTAGGTTGCTCGTCCAAAGGCGGCGACAATGCCGGTGAAGGCGCGGTAGATCCAAACGCTGGTTACGGCGCAAACACTGGTGCAGTTGACGGCTCCCTGAGCGAAGAAGCTGCACTGCGCGCTATCACCACTTTCTACTTCGAATACGACAGCTCGGACCTGAAGCCAGAAGCCATGCGCGCTCTGGACGTTCACGCCAAAGACCTGAAAGCAAACGGCGCTCGCGTTGTTCTGGAAGGCAACACCGACGAACGTGGTACTCGTGAGTACAACATGGCACTGGGCGAGCGTCGTGCGAAAGCCGTTCAGCGTTACCTGGTACTGCAAGGTGTTTCCCCAGCTCAGCTGGAACTGGTTTCCTACGGCGAAGAGCGTCCAGTTGCTACCGGCAACGACGAGCAGTCCTGGGCTCAAAACCGTCGCGTCGAACTGCGTAAGTAATTCGTCATGCGAACGTGCCGTCGTGCTGTAACTGTTCTGGCTCTCAGCCTCGCGCCGCTTGCGGCGTGGGCTGCGGTTCCTGTGGTCGATAATGACTCCGGCTATAACAATAGCGGGAGCAGTTATCCGCCTGCAGGTTACGGTACGAACGGCGCCTATGCCGGGGGAGGGGTTTCGACCCCTGTCTCGGCACAGGGTCAGCTGTTCAACCAACTGCAACAAATGCAGGAACAGATCTCGCGCCAACAGGGTGTGATCGAAGAACTGCAAAATGATGTAGCGCGCATGAAGCAGGAAAACCTGGAGCGATACCAGGATCTTGATCGGCGCATAGGAACCGGCGTTGCACCAGCCGCGACTCCTGAAAATTCTTCAACCGGTGGTGAATCGAACGCCCCCGGTGCAGCCGCAGGTGCAGCAGCTGGCGCAGCCGCCGCTCAAGCACCTGCCGCGGGTAGCGAGCCGGCAGATCCGGCGAAGGAAAAGCTCTATTACGATGCTGCCTTCGACTTGATCAAGGCCAAGGATTTCGACAAGGCCAGCCAGGCTTTCGCCGCATTCCTGCGCAAATACCCGAACAGTCAGTACGCGGGCAATGCCCAGTACTGGCTGGGCGAAGTGAACCTGGCCAAAGGCGATCTGCAAGGTGCAGGTCAGGCATTTGCCAAGGTTTCGCAGCTGTATCCCAAGCACGCCAAGGTGCCTGATTCGCTGTACAAGCTCGCTGATGTAGAGCGCCGTCTCGGTCATACCGACCGGGTCAAGGGCATTCTGCAGCAGGTCGTGTCCCAGTATCCGGGCACTTCCGCTGCTCAGCTGGCGCAGCGTGATCTGCAGAAAATGTAAGGCGGCTTGAGCCGTTTCAAAGAAACCCGCGCTTGTCGCGGGTTTTTTCGTTAGAATTCACCCCCTTTTTCTGAAACACGCTTTTTGGGATCTGCGCATTGCCGGGGTTCCTTGAAGTGCCTGACGGAGGCGGACAGCCTGTTTAGCTGTTACGCCCGTGGCGACTATGCAAGACACATTGAGAATCACCGAAGTTTTCTACTCGTTGCAGGGTGAAACTCGGACTGCCGGCCTGCCCACGGTTTTTGTGCGCCTGACCGGTTGTCCGTTGCGTTGCCAATACTGCGACAGCGCCTACGCGTTCACCGGCGGAACCATTCGCACCCTCGACGACATCCTCGAGCAGGTCGCCGGTTTCCGCCCGCGTTATGTCTGTGTCACGGGGGGCGAGCCCCTGGCGCAACCCAACGCCATTCCCTTGCTCAAGCGCTTGTGCGACGCCGGTTACGAAGTGTCACTGGAAACCAGTGGTTCTATCGATATCTCGCCGGTAGATTCCCGGGTCAGTCGCGTTGTCGACCTGAAAACCCCGGGTTCGAAGGAAGCGCACCGCAATCGCTACGAAAACATCGAGCTGCTCACGCCCAACGATCAGGTGAAATTTGTCATCTGTTCGCGGGAGGACTATGACTGGTCCGTTTCCAAACTGATCCAGTACGGTCTGGACCAGCGCGCCGGCGAAGTCCTGTTCTCGCCAAGCCACCATGATCTCAATGCCCGGGACCTGGCGGACTGGGTGGTGGCGGATAACCTGCCAGTGCGTTTGCAATTGCAGCTGCATAAATATCTATGGAATGACGAGCCGGGGCGCTGAAATGACTGAACAACTCAACACTGCTGAAAAACGTGCGGTCATCCTGCTGTCCGGTGGCCTGGACTCGGCGACCGTGGTAGCCATGGCGCGCGCCGAAGGCTACAGCTGCTACACCATGAGCTTCGACTACGGTCAGCGCTCTCACGCCGAATTGCACGCCGCCGAGCGCGTGGCGCGGGATCTGGGTGTGGTCGAGCACAAGGTGATCGGCCTGAACCTGAACGGCATGGGCGGCTCGGCGCTGACCGACAGCAGCATCGATATTCCGCAAGAGCTGGGTGAGGGCATTCCTGTCACTTACGTGCCTGCGCGTAACACGGTGTTCCTGTCCCTGGCCCTGGGCTGGGCTGAAGTGCTCGGTGCGTGGGACATCTTCATCGGCGTCAATGCGGTGGATTACTCTGGTTACCCGGACTGCCGCCCCGAGTTCATCGAGTCGTTCGAGCGCATGGCCAACCTGGCAACCAAAGCCGGCGTGGAAGGCAATGGCTTCCGCATTCAGGCGCCGCTGCAAAACCTCAGCAAGGCGCAGATCGTCCAGGCGGGCGTGAAGCTTGGCGTGAACTACGGGCTGACCGTTTCCTGCTACCAGGCCGACGATGATGGTCGTGCGTGCGGCAAATGCGACAGCTGCCGACTGCGCGCAGAAGGCTTTGCGGCGGCCGGAATCAGCGATCCAACACCTTATTTTTGATTTTTTTCAAAATAGGTGTTGAATAGTCCTTAAAAATCAGTATTATACGCGCCACCACACAGCGGGTCGTTAGCTCAGTTGGTAGAGCAGTTGGCTTTTAACCAATTGGTCGTAGGTTCGAATCCCACACGACCCACCATTTTTGGCGGTTTAGAAAATCCGGAAGGCCCACGAAAGTGAGGATTTCCGGGTTTTTTTTTGCCCGCGATTAAAGTCCGCCTCGCTCCGGGCTGCTGCGCAAGGCGCAGATCAGAATCATCTTTTGCATCTGTCGGATATTCTGTAGCCTTGCGCAGCTTCAACGCTGTCCGTGCCTGATGAATACCCACTTTCCCGGCGGTACCCTGAAGGGTCCGGAGCCGGGTGTATACTCGACTTTCGCGCGAATGCGCCTGCAGGTCTTGCGAACATGACGCAGATATCCGAACGCCTTCTGGTTCAAGCCCACCTCGACGCCAAACAGCCCAAACCGCTGACCGCCGATGAAGAGGCTTACTACCGTGCCGCCATCGCTGCCGAGCTCAAGGCTCAGGACGCGGTGCTGGTGGCCCACTTCTATTGTGATCCGGTCATTCAGGCGCTGGCCGAAGAGACGGGTGGCTGTGTCTCCGACTCGCTGGAGATGGCCCGATTCGGCAATGCCCATCCGGCCAAGACCGTGGTCGTCGCCGGCGTGAAGTTCATGGGGGAGACTGCCAAGATCCTCAATCCGGAAAAACGCGTGCTGATGCCGACCCTCGAAGCGACCTGTTCGCTCGACCTGGGGTGCCCGGTGGACGAGTTTTCCGCGTTCTGCGATCAACACCCGGAGCGCACGGTCGTGGTGTATGCCAACACTTCCGCAGCGGTAAAGGCCCGCGCGGATTGGGTGGTGACTTCAAGCTGTGCGCTGGAAATCGTCGAAAGCCTGATGGACAACGGCGAGACCATCATCTGGGGGCCGGACAAGCACCTGGGGACCTACATCCAGCGTCAGACCGGTGCCGACATGCTGCTGTGGGACGGTGCCTGCATCGTTCACGAAGAGTTCAAGTCCAAGCAGCTTGAAGACATGAAGGCGCTGTACCCGGATGCGGCGATCCTGGTGCACCCGGAGTCGCCGACGTCGGTGATCGAGCTTGCGGATGCCGTCGGCTCCACCAGTCAGCTGATCGCGGCGGCACAGAGCCTGCCGAACAAGACCCTGATTGTCGCTACCGACCGCGGCATCTTCTACAAAATGCAGCAGTTGTGCCCGGACAAGGTCTTTATCGAGGCGCCAACGGCCGGTAACGGCGCTGCATGCCGCAGTTGCGCGCACTGTCCGTGGATGGCGATGAATACCCTTGAGCGTACGCTGAAGAGCCTGCGAGAGGGTGCCAACGAGATCTTCGTCGACCCGGCATTGATTTCCCAGGCTATTCGGCCGCTCAAGCGGATGCTCGACTTTACTCAGGCTGCACGTATGAAGCTGGCGGGTAATGCCTGATCTGCTGGCAGGTCGTCTTAACAGGCGACCTGTCTCTTGCGGATGTACTGCGACCCACTGTAGGAGTGGCCGCCGCGTCTTCGGCGCTGCGCTGTCGCGCAGGGAGCCAGGGCGACGTCCACGAGATAGCCGGTTTCAATAGATGTTTTTTATCCTTAAAAATCAGCTAGTTGAAACTTATTGCATGAGAGATGCATAGGAAAGATCGGCTACACGGCATTAGCGACTCATTGCTGGTTTGCAATACAGTCCGCTGGTAGGGCTGCGTTGAACAGCTCGGCAGTGGCCCAATCCGGTTGGTCGATAAATGGGTTTCTGTTGCCCTGGAAGCTCTGTATAACATCGTTGCGTCGGCGTTCTGCAGCGTCGGGTGGGTCTTCGCGATGCCATTGAATAAGCGTCGACAGTAGTCCCATGTAAGCAGGTGATTTAGATGTGGCAACAATCTTGCTGCGATCATCTGTCAGTTGCAGGTCCGGCTCATCCTGGCCGGTATTGATATCTTGTCCGCCTTCGTAACGGATCGCCATATACATCACGGCGCGAGCCATGTCGCCTTGGCGCTTGGTCCAGACTTCGAAGGTACCGTTATTGCCTTCCGGACCTCGCAACCAGTTAGATTGTCCTGGGTACACGCCGCTGCCACCGCCGCTGCCGTTGTTGAACTCGGTCACTCGTTCGCTGCAGCCGCTGTCGCAGATGCCATAGGGTTTGTTACCCCGGTCGGCATTCCAGCGGGTGTCGCTCAGATACAGCATGTGACTGTCAGTGTGGGGCGCATTAGGTAGCCCCAGGTTGCCATAGGCGCTACTGAAACCATAGGTCTTGGGCCAAGTATGTTCACGATTGTAGGTAATGGGCTGGCCCTGGCCTTCGCGGTCGGTCAGCTTGCTGTAGCTGCGGTTTTTATAAACGTCGAGCACCCGTTGCGGATTGTTGGGATCTTCATCGGCCAATTCCAGCAGATCCCAGCTATTGGGCGAGACCCCGCTGTATGGATATACCCTGTGGCCTCGAATCTTCTTGTGCAGCGAGCAGCGCAGTTCGCCGGGGGAGCTGATGTCGATATTGACGTAGTAAGCGTCGATCTCGGCTTGGCCGAGGATCCGAATGTTTTCTTTGTTTATGGTGTCTTGATTATGGTCGCTTTCACGCAGCAACGCTGACCCGGTGCTGGGGATCAACAACAAGAGCACCATGACGAATGATGTTTCACGCATAAGGTTTGAGCCTGTTCAATCATTAGGGATTTGGACAGGGGGAAAATATTCATTTCTTCGCTCGCGCTCAAAGCAAAATGTGTGTGAGCTCTTATGAGTCGCCCGTGGATTTGATAGAACGCCACCGCTTCAGGCTGACGCGGGTCAGGCCCGCTGGCTGCCTCGCTTTGATCTTGATGCAGCGGCCTCACAAAGCAGGACCGGAGCGAGAGCGCCCTGAGTCTGGGCGAAGGACCGAGGTATCCAAAAAACCGGACAGGATCAAAAGATCGCAGTCCGCGACAGCTACGGCTTTTGTGTACACCTGAAGCTACTTCGTCTTCTTCGGAATCCGCACCAACTGGCTGTTTGAGTAGATGTCGTGCCAGCTGCGTTTCTGTTTGTCGAACAACGACCAGATAAACCCCAAACCTACACAAAGCAGCGAAGCAATCGACACCACAAAGCGCAACAGCGCCTGCCACAGGCTGATGGACGAGCCGTCGGCGTTCTGTACGCGAATGCACCAGACCTGCATGCCCAGGGTCTGACCCGACCAGGTCCAGAATTTGGCGAAGAAGCCGAACAGTACGAACAGCAGGACGGTAGAGAGCAGGGGATCGCCGTCCAGCGCGCCGGCTTCGGTCAGGGTGCGCATCCTTTCTTCGCCGATGATCGCCATCTGGATCATCTTGTAGAGGCCGCTGGTGACGATCAGCAGGGCGGTGCACAGCAGGAAATCATAGAACATGGCTGCCAGACGACGACCCAGACCAGCGGCAGGAAAGTCGCCCTGGGGAGTAAGCAGGTGTTTCGACATGGCAGGCTCTCGGCGGAAAAAGAAGCCATTTTACGGATTTACGCGCACAAAAAAGCCCCTGATGTCAGCATCAGGGGCTTTTTCGTTACAGAAGATTAGGCTTCTGCTTGTACTTCGTCAGCCTGCATGCCTTTCTGGCCCTGCACGGCGATGAAAGTCACTTTCTGGCCTTCTTTCAGGCTCTTGAAGCCGTTGCCCTGGATGGCGCGGAAATGCACGAACAGATCCGGACCGCTTTCAGGAGTGATAAAACCAAAACCTTTCTCGTCGTTAAACCACTTGACGGTACCGCTCTGACGTTGGGACATTTCTTATTTCCTTTGACGCAAAAAATTAATGACAGTCTCCTTCTCATGAAAGAGTACTGGGGCTGGTTGCAGGAGAGTAAGAAGACGTCGAACGGGATGTAGCTAACTTGTAGGCTACTGCCCAGGTCACGA
Organism: Pseudomonas sp. GM33; assembly: GCF_000282295.1. Classification (NCBI taxonomy): domain Bacteria; kingdom Pseudomonadati; phylum Pseudomonadota; class Gammaproteobacteria; order Pseudomonadales; family Pseudomonadaceae; genus Pseudomonas; species Pseudomonas sp. GM33. Next base: position 9,781 of record NZ_AKJO01000119.1, on the reverse strand, counting down.
TTCCAAGCGACCCATGCAAACACAGTGAACAAACTCTACGCCAACTACGGGAGAAAAAACAAGCCCTGTGAAGGCCCCGTATTTCCTCAGGTTGATGGCAAAGTCAGTCCACTAGTGGGGCCTTATACGCTTGCGCTGTTCAAATGTTTTCGATCGTTATAAGCAAAGTTCATAATCGAAGCTTAGAGCCAAACAATGCACTATTTTATGGCGGTTGCGTTACACATTAGTGCACAGTTAACGCAACCGCGTTACTTATAGGAACATTCAATCAGCCACGATAGTAGCGTTGTGGAACAAATGGCATTTTGCTTACAAGCAAAGGCACCTTTTTCCCACGCACAATCGCCCAGACGGGGGTGTCCAGTGCGATATAGGCGCTGTCGACATAACCCATGGCCAGCGGGCCGCCCAGGGTCGGCCCGAAACCGCCGCTGCAGACGCTACCGATAATGTCGCCGGCTTCGTTGACGATCTCGGCACCCTCGCGCACCGGTGTGCGTTCCTGCGGTAACAGGCCGACGCGTTTGCGGCTGACACCTGCCTGTTGCTGGGCGAACACGGTTTCGGCGCCTGGGAAGCCGCCGGCCCGAGCGCCATCGGCGCGACGCGGCTTGGAGATCGCCCACAGCAGGCTCGCTTCGATCGGGCTGGTCTCGGTGTTCATGTCATGCCCGTACAGGCACAAGCCCGCCTCAAGGCGCAGGGAGTCGCGGGCGCCAAGGCCGATGGCGGCCACTTCCGGTTCGGCCAGCAGGGCGCGAGCCAGGGCTTCGGCGTTGGCGGCGGGGACGGAAATTTCGAAACCGTCTTCGCCGGTGTAACCCGAGCGGCTGACAAAACAGTCCACGCCCAGCAGCTTCACGCGGGCGAACTGCATGAAGGTCATCTTCGCAACTTCCGGGGCCAGGCGTGCCAGCACGGTCACTGCAGCCGGGCCTTGCAGGGCAAGCAGTGCACGTTCTTCGAACAGCGGCTCGATCGTGCACTGCTCACCGATGTGCTTGCGCAGGTGGGCCAGGTCCTGATCCTTGCAAGCGGCGTTGACCACCAGGAACAGTTCGTCGTTGCCCAGGTTGGCGACCATCAGGTCATCGAGGATGCCGCCCGTCGCATTGGTGAACATCGCGTAACGCTGCATGCCCACCGGCAGGTCGATGATGTCCACCGGCACCAGGGTTTCCAGGGCCTTGGCGGCATCGACGCCGGTCAGGCGGATCTGGCCCATGTGCGAGACATCGAACAGCCCGGCCTGGTCGCGGGTGTGCTGGTGTTCTTTCATCACGCCCAGCGGGTATTGAACCGGCATGTCATAGCCGGCGAACGGCACCATGCGCGCGCCGAGTTCGATGTGCAGTGCGTGCAACGGGGTTTTCAACAGTTGTTCGGTGGACATATTCAGCTCCTGAAGAAGGGTGCAGATGAGCGCGCATCAGCACTCGATAATGTTGACCGCCAAACCGCCACGGGCGGTTTCCTTGTATTTGCTTTTCATGTCGGCGCCGGTCTGGCGCATGGTGCGGATGACCTTGTCGAGGGAGACGAAGTGTTGCCCGTCGCCGCGCATGGCCATGCGCACGGCATTGATGGCCTTGACCGAACCCATGGCGTTGCGCTCGATGCAAGGTACCTGTACCAGCCCGCCAATCGGGTCGCAGGTCAGCCCGAGGTTGTGTTCCATGCCGATTTCCGCGGCGTTTTCCACTTGCTGCACGCTGCCACCGAGTACTTCGCACAAGGCGCCGGCGGCCATCGAGCAGGCGACGCCGACTTCACCCTGGCAGCCAACTTCGGCGCCGGAAATCGAGGCGTTTTCCTTGTACAGAATGCCGATGGCGGCGGCAGTGAGCAGAAAGCGCACCACCCCGTCATCATTCGCGCCGGGGATAAAACGCATGTAGTAATGCAGCACAGCCGGAATGATCCCGGCCGCACCATTGGTGGGTGCCGTGACCACGCGTCCGCCGTTGGCGTTTTCTTCGTTGACGGCCAGGGCGTACAGGTTGACCCAGTCCAGCACCGACAGCGGATCGCGCAAGGACGATTCAGGGTTGCTGCACAATTGCCGATGCAGCGCTGCCGCCCGGCGTTTGACCTTCAAGCCACCGGGCAGGATGCCTTCATTACGGCAACCGGCGGCGACGCAGTCCTGCATGACCTGCCAGATCTTCAGCAGGCCGGCGCGGGTTTCCGCTTCCGGGCGCCAGGCGCTTTCGTTGGTCAGCATCACCTGGCTGATCGACAGGCCGTATTTGGCGCAATGAGCGAGCAGGTCCTTGGCGCTTTTGAAAGGAAAGGTCAGGGGCGTGGCGTCTTCGACGATGCGATCGGCGCCGGCGGCGTCCTCATCGACCACGAAACCGCCGCCGACCGAGTAGTACTCGCGGCTGCGGATCTGCAGACCCGCCGCATCGAAGGCGCGAAAAATCATGCCGTTGGGGTGATAGGGCAAGGGTTTGCGAATCATCGCCAGGTGTTCTTTCTCGTTGAACGCAATGCTGTGTTCGCCGAGCAGGTTCAAGCGTGCGTTGCTGCGAATCTCTTGCAGGCGCGCAGCGACGGTTTCGGTATCCACGGTGTCCGGGTGTTCGCCTTCCAGGCCCAGCAGCACAGCCTTGTCACTGCCGTGGCCTTTGCCGGTGGCGCCGAGCGAGCCGTACAGCTCGACCTTGACGCAGGTGGTGGCCGTCAGCAGCCCTTCACGGCGCAGGCCTTCGACGAAACGCGCAGCGGCGCGCATCGGGCCAACGGTGTGGGAGCTGGAGGGGCCGATGCCAATCTTGAACAGGTCGAACACGCTTAACGACATGGTGGTTCTCCGGTTTCTTGTTATAGGAATTCACGGAACATAAGACTTGGCACAGATCCCTGTGGGAGCGAGCTTGCTCGCGATAGCGGTCGTTCAGTCGACATTGATGGTGGTTGTCAGTCCGTCATCGCGAGCAAGCTCGCTCCCACAGGGTTGTGGGGTGTTCTGGAAATCGGGGGCGGGATCAACCGCCCCCTGATTGCTTTAAGCGTAGCTTTCGATCGACGGGCAGGCGCAGACCAGGTTGCGGTCGCCGAACACGTTGTCGACGCGACCGACCGGCGGCCAGTACTTGCCTTCGATCAGCGACGCAACCGGGTAAACCGCTTGTTCGCGGCTGTACGGGTGCGACCACTCGCCGACCAGTTCCTTGGCGGTGTGTGGAGCGTTTTTCAGCGGGTTGTCGTCCTTGTCCAGGGTGCCGTTTTCCACCGCGCGGATTTCTTCGCGGATGCGGATCATGGCGTCGCAGAAGCGGTCCAGTTCTTCCTTGGATTCGCTTTCGGTCGGCTCGATCATCAGCGTGCCGGCTACCGGGAACGACATGGTCGGCGCGTGGAAACCGAAGTCGATCAGGCGCTTGGCCACGTCATCGACGCTGATGCCGCTGCTGTCTTTCAATGGACGCAGGTCGAGGATGCATTCGTGCGCCACCAGGCCGTTGCTGCCGGTGTACAGCACGGGATAGTGCTCTTCGAGGCGACGGGAGATGTAGTTGGCATTGAGGATCGCCAGCTGCGAAGCGCGCTTGAGGCCCGCGCCACCCATCATGCGAATGTACATCCAGGTGATCGGCAGAATGCTTGCGCTGCCGAACGGTGCCGCGCAAACGGCGCCTTCCTTGCGCTCCATCTGCGCGTGCCCCGGCAGGAACGGCGCCAGGTGTGATTTCACACCGATCGGGCCGACGCCCGGGCCGCCGCCACCGTGGGGGATGCAGAAGGTCTTGTGCAGGTTCAGGTGCGACACGTCGCCGCCGAACTTGCCCGGCGCGCAGAGGCCGACCATGGCGTTCATGTTGGCGCCGTCGATGTACACCTGGCCGCCGTTGTCATGAACGATGCCGCAGATTTCACGGATGCCTTCTTCGAACACGCCGTGGGTCGACGGGTAGGTGATCATCAGCGCGGCGAGGTGCTCGCGGTGCTCGATGGCCTTGGCGCGCAGGTCTTCGATGTCGACGTTGCCACGGGCATCGCACGCGGTCACGACCACACGCATACCGGCCATCTGAGCGGTGGCCGGGTTGGTGCCGTGGGCCGACGACGGGATCAGGCAGATGTCGCGGCGGTCTTCGCCACGGCTCTGGTGGTAGGCGCGGATCGCCAGCAGACCTGCGTATTCACCCTGGGAGCCGGCGTTCGGTTGCAGCGAAACCGAGTCGTAGCCGGTCGCAGCGCACAGCATGGCTTCCAGTTCGTCGGTCAATTGCTGATAACCGGCGCTTTGCTCGGCCGGGGCGAACGGGTGCAGGGCACCGAATTCGGCCCAGGTCACCGGGATCATTTCGCTGGCGGCGTTGAGCTTCATGGTGCACGAACCCAGCGGGATCATGGTGCGGTCCAGCGCCAGGTCCTTGTCCGCCAGTTTGCGCAGGTAGCGCATCAGCTCGGTTTCCGAGTGATAGCGGTTGAACACCGGGTGGCTGAGGATTGGCGACTGACGTACCAGCGCGGCCGGGATGGCGCTCTGCACCGAGGCGGCGAGGGCGGCGAAGTCCGGCAGGGCCTTGCCGTCGGACAGCAGGCTCCACAGGGTTTCAACGTCGGCCTGAGTGGTGGTTTCGTCCAGGGACAGGCCCAGGCGCTCACCATCGACCACGCGCAGGTTGATGCGCTGGGCGTGCGCCTTGTCGTGCAGGGCGGCGGTTTGAGCGCCGGTCTTCACGGTCAGGGTGTCGAAGAAGTTCGCTTGCTCGACGTTCAGACCCAATGCGCTCAAGCCTTTGGCCAGGATCGCAGTCAGGTGGTGCACGCGATTGGCGATCTGCGTCAGGCCTTTCGGACCGTGGTACACGGCGTACATGCTGGCGATGTTGGCCAGCAGCACTTGCGCGGTGCAGATGTTCGACGTGGCTTTCTCGCGACGGATGTGTTGTTCGCGGGTCTGCATGGCCAGGCGCAGGGCCGGGTTGCCGAAACGGTCTACGGAAACACCGACCAGGCGGCCCGGCATGTCACGCTTGAAGGCGTCCTTGGTGGAGAAATAAGCGGCGTGCGGGCCACCGAAGCCCAGCGGTACGCCGAAGCGCTGTGCGCTGCCGATGGCCACGTCGGCACCGAATTCGCCCGGTGCGGTCAGCACGGTCAGGGCCAGCAGGTCTGCCGCCACGGCGACGAGGGCGTTGGCGGCGTGGAAACGTTCGGTCAGCTCGCGGTAATCGAACACGTCACCGTTGCTTGCCGGGTATTGCAGCAGGGCGCCAAAGAACGGCGTCACGTCGGTCAGTTCACGCTCGTCGCCAACCACCACGTCGATGCCCAGAGGCTCGGCACGGGTGCGCAGTACGTCGAGGGTCTGCGGGTGGCAATGCACGGAGGCGAAGAATTGGTGGCTGCCCTTGTTCTTGCTCAGGCGTTTGCAGAAGGTCATGGCTTCGGCAGCGGCGGTGGCTTCGTCGAGCAGCGAGGCGTTGGCGATCGGCAGGCCGGTGAGGTCGCTGATCAGGGTCTGGAAGTTCAGCAGCGCTTCGAGACGGCCCTGGGAAATTTCTGGCTGGTACGGGGTGTAGGCGGTGTACCAGGCCGGGTTTTCCAGCAGGTTGCGCAGGATCGGCGACGGCGTGTGGGTGCCGTAGTAACCCTGGCCGATGAAGGTCTTGAACAGCTGGTTTTTGCTCGCGATGGACTTGATCAAGGCCAGGGCATCGGCTTCGCTCAGGCCGTCTTCCAGGCCGAGGACGCTGGTGCCCTTGATGCTCTCGGGAATCACGCTGGCGCTCAGGGCTTCCAGGGAGTCGAAACCGAGGCTGTTGAGCATGGCTTGCTCGTCGCCGGCACGCGGGCCGATGTGACGGGCGATGAATTCGTTGGCAGTGGTCAGATTGATCTGGGTCATGTCAGTGCTCCTCAGGCTTCGGCTTGGGCTTTGATCAGGCGGTCGTAGGCGTCCTGGTCCAGCAGTTGGCCGACAGCGGAGGCATCGGCAGGTTTGAAACGGAAGAACCAGCCTTCGCCCAGCGGATCTTCGTTGACCAGCTCAGGGCTGCTGTCCAGCGCCGGGTTCACTTCCAGCACTTCGCCGTCCAGCGGCATGTACACGCCGCTGGCAGCCTTTACCGATTCCACGGTGGCGGCTTCGGCGCCTTTGTCGTAGGACTGCAGCTCAGGCAGTTGAACGAAAACCACGTCGCCCAGGGCGTTCTGTGCGAAAGCGGTGATGCCGACCGTGACGCTGCCGTCAGCTTCGGTGCGCAGCCATTCGTGATCTTCAGTAAAACGCAACTCGCTCATGGAAACTCCTAAGGGGCCAGACTCGTCTGGTGGACGCGATTGAATGCTTGGGCGATGCCCTGTGATGGAGAACTACATAGCAAGAACGCGGCCAATGTTGTTTTTATTGTTATTGATCAATGATTTAGGTGGTTTCGATAAAGCTTGAAATTCATTCGCTGTAGCGAAATCGATACGGCGTATGTCGGTGATAAAAGCCGAGGTGGATCAAAGCCTTGCACAGCCGTGATCGGAGAGGGGTGTAGCGATATCGTTCCGCTGTAGCGCTTTCAGTACAGATGGAGGTCGTTTTTGGCGCGATTTCTTGTCGAACACAAAAAAACTGTGGGAGCGAGCTTGCTCGCGATGAGGGCGTGTCAGTCGACATTTTTGTTGAATGTGACTTCGCAATCGCGAGCAAGCTCGCTCCCACAGTTGTTCTGTGTCAGGCCTCAGGCCTTGCCTGGAATGCCGTACTTGCGTAACCGATGGGCAATCGCGGTGTGGGAGGTTTGCAGTCGGGTCGCCAGTTGCCGGGTCGAGGGATAGCTGACGTAGAGTTTTTCCAGCAGGGTCTTCTCGAATTCGTCCATGGCCTGCTCCAGGCTGTCGACGTCATGGTCGCCCTGGCGGGCCACTGAGGTGCCGGCGATGTCGAGGTCGCCAATGTCCACCAGGCTGCTTTCACAAATCGCCGCGGCGCGGAAGATCACGTTCTGCAATTGCCGTACGTTGCCCGGCCAGCGGTTGCCCAGCAGCGCCGGGTAAGTGCCCGGTGCCAGGCGACAGATCGGGCGCTGGATCTGCGCACAGGCCTGCTGCATGAAGTAGCGGGCCAGCAGCAGGATGTCCTGGCCGCGCTCGCGCAACGGCGGCACTTCAACATTCAGGACGTTGAGGCGATAAAACAGGTCTTCGCGGAACAGGCCTTCGCTGACCATTTTTTCCAGGTCGCGGTGGGTGGCGCTGAGGATCCGCACGTTGACCTTGACCTCACGGTCACCGCCGACCCGGCGAAAACTGCCGTCGTTGAGGAAACGCAACAGCTTGGCTTGCAAATACGGCGACATCTCGCCGATTTCATCGAGAAACACCGTGCCCTGGTTGGCCAGCTCCATCAGCCCTGGCTTGCCGCCGCGTTGCGCGCCGGTGAAAGCGCCGGGGGCATAGCCGAACAGTTCACTTTCGGCGAGGTTCTCGGGCAATGCCGCGCAGTTCAACGCCAGAAAGGGTGAACTGTGCCGGGCGCTGATGGCGTGACAGGCACGGGCCACCAGTTCCTTGCCGGTGCCGGTTTCGCCCTGGATCAGCAGCGGTGCATCGAGGGCTGCCACCCGCTGGGCGCGTGCCTTGAGGGTGCGGATCACCGGGGACTCGCCCAGCAGTGCATCGAAACCTTCGGCGTGGTCATGGTGCAGTGCGGACAGACGTTCGCCGATGCGGTTCGGCTGGTACAGGGTCAGCAGGGCACCGGCGTCGGTGATCGGTGTGGCGTCGAGCAGGAAGGTCTGGCCGTTGACGATGATTTCCCGCAGCGGCAGGCGAAAGCCGTGTTCGAGCAGGGCGTCGAGCAAGGCCGGGTCGGCAAACAGTTCGGCCACGCTTTCACCATTCGGTTCGCGGCCGTACAGGGCGATCAATGCCGGATTGGCCAGCAGCACCTTGCCGTCGCTGTCCAGTGCCAGCACCGGGTCGGTCATGGCGGCCAGCAATGCGTCGAGCTGCAAGTGCCGACGCTGGCCGGGCAGGATGTCGACCACTGTCACCGCTTGCACGCCACGCACGCTGAACAGGGCATCGCGAAGTTCTTCGAGGACTTGCGGGCTCAGGGTCGGGGCGTCGATGTAAACATTGGGCGGGACCATTTCCACCGCATCCAGGTTCAGATTGCGCCCGCCAAGCAGGGCCAGGACTTCCTGGGTGATACCGACGCGGTCGATGAAGCTGACGTGGATACGCATGGGGCGGTTTCGGGTTCTGCAGTGCGGAGGGTGGCAAGTATGCCTTGGAGCGGGCTAATGGTGAAATCCTGCGCGGACTTCGATAGGTCGATGATCTCCCCTGTGGGAGCGGGCTTGCTCGCGAAAGCGGTGTATCAGTCGCCAACGATGGTGCCTGACACGACGCTTTCGCGAGCAAGCCCGCTCCCACAGGAAATGTGGGCTACTCGAATTTCTCGAGATCTATCGGGTCGCCGGATTTCATATTCAGTTGCGTGCGGATGTCTTCGAACATCAGGTCGTAATGCTTGTGCACCGAGCCGATCTGGCTATGTGTTTTTGGGATACCGTACTTCTCTGCGATTTTCGTCACGTTGTTGGCAAAGTTGTAGGCCTCTTCCTTTGGCAGGAAAAAGGTCTCTGTCATCTCCTTTCCCTGCATGCTGCCATGCATGGTGAACTCGATCCCTTTGCCCTTCTTGGGATCCTGCGCGACCTTATAGTCGAGGTGCACGTTGTAGCTGACATCATCCTTGGTCAGCGCGTGACGCTCGATGTGCAAGTGGCCTGGCTCAAACATTGCCATAGACGTCTCTCCTTACAAGTAAATAATGCCCGGTGTCGCTGTACTGATGCGCGTACCGGCCTTGCCCTGGACGATCGCTTCGATGTCCGCGAGCGAGCCGATCACCGCCACTTTTCCAGTATGGCGCGCGAATTCGCAGGCTGCCTGCACCTTCGGTCCCATCGAGCCGGCGGCGAAGCCGAGTTTTTCCATTTCGTCGGGGTGTGCCTGGGCGATGGCTTTTTGCGTGGGTTTGCCAAAGTCGATGAAAGCGGCGTTGACGTCGGTGGCGATCACCAGCAGATCGGCTTCAAGCTGTTCGGCCAGCAGTGCCGAGCACAGGTCCTTGTCGATGACCGCTTCGACGCCCTCGAGTTTGCCGGGCGAGGTATACATGGTCGGAATGCCGCCGCCACCGGCGCAGATCACGATGCTGCTTTTTTCCAGCAGCCATTTGATCGGACGGATTTCGAAGATGCGCTTGGGTTTCGGGCTGGCGACCACGCGGCGGTACTTGTCGCCGTCCGGGGCAATGGCCCAGCCTTTTTCGGCGGCGAGTTGTTCCGCCTCGGCCTTGCTGTAGACCGGGCCGATGGGCTTGGTCGGGTTCTTGAAGGCCGGGTCATTGGCATCGACTTCGACCTGGGTCAGCAGGGTCGCGAAGGGCACTTCGAAGTCCAGCAGGTTGCCCAGTTCCTGTTCGATGATATAGCCGATCATGCCTTCGGTTTCGGCGCCGAGCACGTCCAGCGGGTAGGGCGAAACCGAGGTGTAGGCCGCTGCCTGCAATGACAGCAGGCCGACCTGGGGGCCATTGCCGTGGGCGATGACCAGTTGGTTGCCGGGATGGATCTTGGCGATCTGTTCGGTGGCGATCCGGATGTTGGCGCGCTGGTTGTCAGCGGTCATCGGTTCGCCGCGGCGGAGCAGGGCATTACCGCCCAGAGCAACGACGATACGCATGGTGTCAGTCCTTCTAAGCAAAGAGGTTGCAAGCAACGCGGTCTTTCTGTGGAACCCGGACCAGTGTGGGAGC
>NZ_AKJO01000118.1:0-25101 GCF_000282295.1 Pseudomonas sp. GM33 | reverse complement strand
CCGAGGCGGCGGTGGTCGGTGTGCCGCACGACATCAAGGGGCAGGGCATTTATGTCTACGTCACCCTGAAAAATGGCGAGGAGCCGAACGAGCAGCTGCGCCTGGAACTGAAAAACTGGGTGCGCAAGGAGATCGGGCCGATTGCTTCGCCGGATGTGATCCAGTGGGCGCCGGGGCTGCCGAAGACTCGTTCGGGCAAGATCATGCGGCGGATTCTGCGCAAGATTGCGGCGTCGGAATACGATGGCTTGGGCGATATCTCCACCCTGGCAGATCCGAGTGTGGTGCAGCATTTGATTGATACGCACAAGACGATGAATGTTGCTTAAGTAGCGTTCGGCGTCATCCAAAGCCCCGCCCGGCATTGCGCCTGGCGGGGGTTTTTTGTGGGTAAAAGTCAAAAGATCGCAGCCTTCGGCAGCTCCTACAGGGACTGCGCTAAGTCCGGTTACTGGTTTTCACGTTTTTCAAGAGAAAATGCGAAAGCGCAGGAATAAGGATCAACGCCCCGACCATGTTCCAGATGAACATGAACGTCAGCAGGATGCCCATGTCGGCCTGAAACTTGATCGGCGACCAGGCCCAGGTGATCACGCCGGCGGCCAGGGTTATGCCGACCAGCGCCACCACTTTACCGGTGAACGCCACGGCATTGCGGTAGGCGTCGGTCAGCGACAACCCGGCACGTTGCTGCGCCAGTTGCACACTGAGCAGGTACAGCGCGTAGTCCACGCCAATCCCTACGCCGAGTGCGATCACCGGCAGCGTGGCCACTTTCACCCCCATGCCGAGCCAGACCATCAGCGCCTCGCAAAGAATCGACGTGAGCATCAACGGCACCACGGCCACCACCACCGCGCGCCAGCTGCGGAAGGTGATGAAGCACAGCACGATGACCGCGCCGTACACGTACAACAACATGGTCCGGTTGGCCTCGCGCACGACGATGTTGGTCGCCGCTTCGATCCCGGCACTGCCGGCGGCGAGCATGAACTGGCGCTCGCCGTTGCTGTGCTCGCGGGCAAAGGTCTGCGCCACTTGCACCACACGGTCGAGGGTCTCGGCCTTGTGGTCCGAAAGATACGCCACGATCGGCATCATCGAGCAATCGTTGTTGAACAGGTCCGGACTGCTGACCGAGGCCTGCTGCGCGCCGTAGTTCAGCACGTTCTGGTTGCGGGCGATGGTCTGCCACTTGGGGTTGCCCTCGTAGGAACCCGCAGTGATCTGCCGTACGGCATTGACCAGCGACACGGTGGTTTGCACCCCGGGTTGCTGCTGCAACAACCAGCCCAGCCGATCGGCTTCCACCAGGCTTTCGTACTTCAGGCAGCCTTCGCCAGGCGTCTTGAGCATGATCGCGAACTGGTCGCTGGACAGCGAATAGTTGGCGGTGATGTAGGCGTTGTCGCGGTTGTAGCGCGAGTCGGCGCGCAGTTCTGGCGCACCGGGATCTAGATCGCCGATTTTCAAATGATGGCTGACGACAATCCCGCCCACGGCCAACAGGCCCGCGATGGTCACGGCAACGGTGGCCCAGCGACGTTCGGTGAACCTGTCGAGAAAACTCCACAGCGCGCCCATGCCTTTGCCGCGCTGCTCTTTATTCTCGGCGCGCAAGCTGCGTTCGGCGGCCTTGCGACTGACGCCCCAGTAAGACAGCAACACCGGCAGCAGCACCAGGTTGGTGAAGATCAGCACCGCGACACCAATGCTGGCGGTGATCGCCAGGTCCTGGATCACGGGAATGTCGATTAGCATCAACACCGCAAAGCCCACGGCATCCGCCAGCAAAGCGGTAAGCCCGGCAAGGAACAAGCGGCGGAAGGTATAACGCGCGGCCACCCATTGGTGAGTGCCGCGCCCGACATCCTGCATGATCCCGTTCATCTTCTGCGCGCCGTGGGACACGCCGATGGCGAACACCAGGAACGGCACCAGGATCGAAAACGGGTCCAGGGCAAAGCCGAACAGTGCGACCAGCCCCAATTGCCAGACGACGGCGATCACCGAGCACAGAATCACCAGTGCCGTGCTGCGCACACAGCGGGTGAAGTAGAAGATGATGGCGGTGGCGATCAGCGCGGCGGCGCCGAAGTACAGCATGACCTGCATGAGTCCATCGAGCAGGTCGCCGACCAGTTTGGCGAAACCGATCACGCGGATCTTCAGCGGGCCTTTGCCCTCCTCGCCCGCCACGCGCACGCTGCCTTCGAACTCGTACTTGTCGCGCAGCTTCTCTTCAAGGGTTTTCGAGAACTGGTGGTAGTCGATGGCCTGCCCGCTGACCGGGTCTTTCTCCAGCAGCGGTACGAAGATCATGCTCGACTTGAAGTTGTTGCCGATCAGGCTGCCGACGATCCCCGAACGGGCTATGTTCTGGCGCAGTTGCTGCACGCTCTGCGCCGAACCGTCGTAGGAGTCGGGCATCACCGTGCCACCCTGGAAGCCGGCCTCGGTGACTTCGGTCCAGCGCACCGCCGGGGTCCACAGCGACTTCATCCACGCCCGGTCGACGCCGGGTGTGACGAACAGTTCGTCGTTGATTTCCTTCAACGCGTCCAGATAGTGCGGGTCGAAAATATCGCCGTTGCTGCTCTCCACCACCACCCGTGACGCATTGCCCAGACCGCGCAGGGCCTGGCGGTTTTCCAGGTAGTTTTTGATGAAGGGCTGGCTCTGCGGGATCATCTTTTCGAAGCTGGCATTGAGCGTCAGCCGCGTGGTCGCGAAATAGCTCAGCGCAACCGTCACCAGCACGCAGGCCAGCACCACCCACAGGCGGTTGTTGAAGATCAGCCGTTCCAGGGCGTTACCGGAGCGGGCATCGAAGCCCTTGAGCTCGCGGACCACCGGCATTGTTTCGAGTTCGTAATGACCCATCATGTTGTTCTCTTTGTAATGCCGGGCTTATTCGAGGGGCAACTGGCGCAGGCCTCGGGTGCCGGCGAGCACCAGGGCACCGCCGCTGGCCACTTGGGCGGCGGCGACCGGGGCCAGTGTGGTGTTGGGCTGCAATTGAAAACTGGCACCGTCGTCGCTGCTGACCAGGACGTGGCCGGCCTGGCTGACCAGCAGGATGCGGCCATCGGCGGTAACGCTGCTGGCGGTGATGCTCAGCGGCAGGCCGAGGTCGATCCTGTTCCAGCTCGCCCCGTCATCGGTGCTGCGAAAGACGTTGCCGCGCAGGCCGAACACCAGCGCGACACCGGGTTTACCGGTGACGCCGAAGAAGCTGCCGTTGTACGGCGTCGACAGCGCCTCGAAAAGACCGCTTGCGCGATCCAGCTTCATGACCAGGCCTTGTTCGCCGACGATGAACAACTCATCACCGACCGGACGCACCGCGTATAGGTTCAGCGCTCCCGGGTTGTCGGTGCGCTCCAGCAACGGCGTCCAGCGCAGGCCACCGTCGTCGGTACGGAAAATCAGGTTGAACGCGCCGACGATGTAGCCGACTCGCTCGTTTTCAAACCAGACATCCAGGAAGGGTTTGTCGGCGCCCTCCTCGACCATGCGTTGCGCGTCAGCGACCCGTGTTTGCAGGTCCGCGTCATCCGGATGGCCGTCAAGTTGCCGCTGGTAATACGCGAGCATGATCGGGCCGACCTGGCGCCCGTCCAGTTGCCGGCGCCAGGTTTCCCCGCCATCGCTGCTGTGCAGGACCACGCCATCGTGCCCCACGGCCCAGCCGAGTTGCGGCGTGGGAAAGTGCACGGCCAGTAGATCGCAACTGACCGGCACCTGGGCCTGCTGCCAATGCTGGCCGGCGTCATCGGAATACAGAATGTGCCCGCGCTGGCCCACGGCGACCAGTCGCTCACCGGCGCGGGCCAACCCCGTCACCATGGAACCCGCCGCCAACTCGCTGCGCAGCGCTGGCGTTTCCAGCACATCGGCAAATTCACTGGCGATCACCGGGCGGGTGAACGGAACGGCCATGGCCGCCGACAAGGCGGCGAGAAGGAACCATTTGATCATTGTCATTATTGTTATCTCGGATGCACCCACAGCCCTGTAGGAGCTGCCGCAGGCTGCGATCTTTTGACTTTGCTCTTCAAAAACAACATCAAAAGATCGCAGCCTGCGGCAGCTCCTACGGGGGTTGTGGGGTTAGCGGATACCGGTGCCGGCCAGCGACTCGGCGGACCACTGGGCCTTGGACAGTGGATCGATGTACTTCAGGCCACCGTAAGGACCGTAGAAACCGTTGACGTTATAGGCACCGGAAACCAGGTCGTAGAGCATGTGGTTAATGGTGTCCGGGGCCTGCACGTCGTAGCTGTAGGTCAGGTGCGAGAAGCCGCCGCGATAGAGCTGGCCACGGGCGTCGTACTCGTCGGACGCCAAAGCGATCCAGCTGTCTTCGTCGAGGTAGAAGGTGCGTTTGCTGTAGATGTGGCGCTTGCCCGGCTTGAGCGTGGCTTCGACCACCCACACCCGGTGCAGCTCCCAGCGCAGCAAGTCCGGGTTCACATGATTGGCCTTCATCACATCGGCCGCATCTTTGTGATAGCTCAGCTTGTAGGTGTTGTACGGCACATAGAGTTCTTTCTTGCCGACCAGCTTGAAGTCGTAGCGGTCCATCGCGCCGTTGAACAGGAACGCGTCATCGTAGGTCGCCGCGCCGACAGTGCCGGGGTTCGGCGTGTCGTAGGCCAGGTCCGGCGCCAGTTTCACCCGACGTTGCCCCGGCAGGTATTGCCAGGCGCGACGCGGTTGTTGCATCGGGTTGACCGAGTCCATGAGCAACAGCGCTTCCCCGGCGCGGCGGGCCGGGCCGGTGTACGTCAGCTTGATCTTGTAGAAGGTTTCATCGGCACTGACAGGCCCCGCGGACCGGTTCGGCGCGTAGAGCGGGTATTCGATGTTGAACACGCCCGTGGAGCTCAGGGACGCGGTGCCGGAGGAGTCGACGTTCCACGAGTCGTACTTGTTGGTCATGGCCACGCCTTGATAGCGCAACAAGTGGTTCCACATCGCTTCGTTACCGTCAGCCGGCATCGGGAACGGCACGCCGGGCAGGACGTTTTCCAGCGACAGGCCACCATTGGTGGTCTTGGCGGTCACGGCGTTTTTCGCGGTGTTCTTCAGCACGGCGTCAGGCAGCGTGACGCTACGGTGAGTCGGGTACACGTCGAGGCGATAGCTCGGGTAGCGCGTGAGCAAAGCCTGGGCCGTCGCGGTGAGTTTGTCTTTTTGCTCGGCGAGGTTCTTGCCGGTAATCACCAGGCGCGGTTTCTCACTGCCGAACGGGTCGGGACGAAACGAATCACCGGTTTTGAAATCGGCCGGAATCGTGGTCAGGCCACCGGTGTATGCCGGAATGCTGCCATCGGCGTTGGCGATTTTGTCCGCGCCGACCGAGGTCAGGCTGGTGCCGAGCTTCGCGGCCTGGTCGGCGCTGACCGCCGCGTGGGCGGAACCTGCGACGGCCAGCGCGAGGGCGGTGGCCAATACTGATTTGACGAAATTCATGGGTGTCTCCTGTTGACTCACAACTCAAGGATCAGAGGGTGGTTTTGAAAGTGAAAGTGACCATGCCGCGATCCTTGAGCTGGGCCACGGTACCGGCAAACGCAGTGGTCTGGCCGGGAACGCAGTTGTATTGGCCGTTGGCGCCGGGTGCGGCACCATCGCCCTGTGCCCCGGCGCTGCCGGCAGAGCCACAGGTATCGAAATCGCCGAAGTTATCGACGTACTTGAGGTCAAAGCGGTACTGGCTGCGCACATCCATGCCGACGCCGACCGAGTAGCTGCCGGTGCCTTTGTTGCCGCCCAGTTGCACGGAGGACTGGCCCGCGAGGCCGACGTTGTAGCTGACCGGCATGGACATATCGATGCCGGGGAATACCTGATACCAGGTAGGGTTGAAGTTCATGCCGAGGATGTAGTTGTCCTTGGAGACCTTGTCGACGCCGTGATACCAGTCCTCGCCTTTGAACAGTTGTTTGTTCTCGGTCACGTCCAGCCAGCGGCTATAGCCGAGTTCGACCAGCAACGAAGAGGAATCCCACAGCGGGGTATCGCCGAACGTGGTCAGGCCGTTGAGCACCGCGTGCACGGTGTTGCCGCGTGCCACGCCGTTTTCGCCGTCGAAGCTGCTGATGAAACCCGGCGCCTGCGCCGCGCCCAAGGTCGGGTTGACGGTGGCCGGAACGCTCGACAGCGGCATGTTGTGGCGATAGTTGAGGTCGAAGCCGACGCTCACACCCGCGACGTTTTTCGACAGGCTGAAGCCGTAGACGTCGATGTCGTCGACGTAGAACTGGTTGTAGCTGCCGACGTTGCCCGAAATCAGCTGAGCCGGGCCGACCGCCCCCGGTTGCAGCACCAGGTTGGGCAGGATGTCCGACGTCTTGCGGTAATAGACACCCATCGTGCCGTCGAGCCACGCCGGACTCCACTTGGCCATCAGGCCGAAGTCGCCGCTGTGGTCAGGGGTGTGGGTGTGGCCATTGGTCAGGCGCAGGAACTGATTGGCGCCCAAGGGACCCGGTGTCCCGAACAGAGGGTTCTTTGCGGCGATCAGCGACAGGTTGTGGCCGCCGCTCTGGATACCGTCGTTGAAACCCAGATAGGTGCCGGACTCCGGCAGCCGTGCAGCGTCCCAGTCCAGGAAGTATTGGGCCGCCAGGGTCAGCTCCGGGTTGACCGTAAAACTGGTGGACAACTGGTTGCGCGGAATGAACAGCTCTTTGGCTTCGGTGCCCGGCACGGCAAGCGCCTTGGACAAGTCCAGACCCGACTGGCCGTAGCTGTTGCCGTGGGCGAAGGCCAGCACGCTTTCGCCCCAATACAGGGTGTGCTTGCCCGCCTTGCCGCTCAACAGCGATTCGTCGCCGATCTCGGTGCTGCCGAAAACGAAGGCGTCGAGGATTTCCGAGGACGGTCCGTTGTAATAACGGTCGGCGTAACCGCTCAGGTGGCGCGAGTCCGGCCGGCCGTTGTTGAGTTGATTGGTGGCCGCGTTGTCACTGCCGACATTGTCGTAGGCATGGTCGTACCAACTGTTGGCGCTGATCCGAAAGCCCATCTGTTTCTTGTACACCACGTCCAGTTCCGACAGCACATCGAGGCGCTGAGCGACCGGGCTGCCGGAAGAAAAGTTGCGGTTGCCGTCGTTGTTGTTCCAGGCGTTGGCCAGCTTGCTGTTCGCGGCTTCGACCCTCTGGGCGTAGTTGAACTTCACGGTGTTGTCGAAACGAACCGAAACGTCCTCGTTCCCCGTATCAAACTCGAACGCCTGCACAGGCGTCATACCCAACCCGGCGAGAACCGCCGATGCCAGCAGCCCGCGCCGCAGATTTGGGTGGCCGATCTTATTGTTGTTATTCATCTAGCGTGCTCGCCTTCTCTGTGGGTTCAAGAAAAGTCATTCAAGAAAATGCCGAAACGGCGGTGCGCCCTGCTCCAGGGATGGCGAGCCGAATCGGTCGAGTCTGTTGTATCGCGAGGGGTGGGTGGGTCGCCGGTCAATTGGGCCAAATCATCGGTCAACACAACGTGGGGGCGACAAAGTGCCCGTATAACATCCCCCCGATCCCGTAGGAGCTGCCGAAGGCTGCGATCTTTTGATCTTTTCTTTAAGATCAAAAGATCGCAGCCTTCGGCAGCTCCTACAGGGATTGTGTGAATTCTCGAAATACGTCGAAAACGATTTGGTAGTCAGATGTGCGAACTACCGACTAACTTTCCTCCGATAGCTATTTTTGGGAGGGCAATGGAATGCCTGTCGCTGCAAACGGATGTCATCTGCGTAAGGGTCGGGTTTGTGAGTCGGGTCGTATTTATTTGCTGACGGCTGTCACCTGTCAGCGACAACCGGTCTTTGCCGATTGGCGGGTGGGACGGCTTCTGGTCGAACAATTGCGTAGTGCAGAAGAAGCAGCAATGGTCACTTCGATGGCTTGGGTGATCATGCCCGATCACCTGCATTGGCTGGTCGAGCTGCAACGTGGTTCGTTGGCCGAGCTGATGTGCCGTATCAAATCCCGGAGCAGTCGCTCGATTGAACGAGGCCGGTTATGGCAGCGAGGGTATTACGATCGGGCATTGCGCCGGGACGAGGACCTGAAGGACGCCGCGCGCTACATTGTCATGAATCCGATACGTGCGGGGTTGGTCACGCGCGTTGGCGATTACCCGTTGTGGGATGCCATTTGGGTTTAGAAAAGCAAAGTCAAAAGATCGCAGCCTTCGGCAGCTCCTACAGAAGGCTGCGATCTTTTGATCTTGACCCTCACCCCTGCTGCCGAAAATCCGTCGGTGACAACCCGGTCCAGCGTTTGAACGCGCGGGTGAAGTTGCTGGTGTCGCTGAAGCCCAGCAAAAAGGTGATCTCCGTGACCGGCCGCGAAGCCTGGCTCAGGTAGCTGCAGGCCAGCTCCTTGCGGGTGTCATCGAGCAGTTGTTGGAAATGGGTGCCGCGTTGGGACAGTTTCAATTGCAGCTTGGTCGGGCTCATGCACAAGGCGCTGGCGACTTTGTCCCGCGTGCAGTCGCCGTCCGGAAGGAACTCGATGATCTTCTGGGTCACACCCGTGATCACATCGCTTTTATCCAGACGCGCCAGATAACTGATGATGATGTTGTCGTTGACCTGCGCCAGTTCCGGGCAGGAACCGCTGAGCACCTGCATCACCTCAGCCTTGTCGAACACCAGCAGGCCTGAGGCCTGACCGAACAACACCGGTGACCTGAACAAGGTTTCATAGGGCGCGGCCCCCTCGTGGGGCATCGGCCGGCACAACTCCACGCGTACCGGCTTGAAATCCTGCTTGTAGAGCAGGCGCATGGTTCGAATCAGAAAGCCGAAAAACGCATCTTCTGTCTCACCGCTGAGTTCCAGCAGGTGATCGAAGCGCATCAGGACGTGCGAGTCGTCCTGACTGAGACTGGCCTTGGCGACCTGGGACACCAGGCGGAAGTAGCGCTCCAGCCGTCGGCAGAAGTCCATCAGCGTGCCACTGGCCGCCAGCGAATACCCCAAGGCATGCAAGTGCGTCAGATGAATATGCCTGGCCACGGTCAACCCGAAATACGGGTTGTGGGTCACGTCTACGCAGGCTTGATACAGACGCGTCATCGTTGCCGCCGGCAAGCGGGTCATCGGATCGGTAGCAACGCCCAGTGGGATGCCCATGGCGGCAAAAATCCGTTTGCTGTCCACGCCACTGGCCTCCAGTGCCTGCGCGATAGCCACGGTATAACTGCTGATGGTGGTGGGCTGTAACGCCTCTTCGAACAACGAGATTTCGTCGCCTGGCGCCTGCGTTTTCGAACCTGACATGTGCCTGCCTTATGGGTATGCGAACGCCGATACTCGCCCCCGATCATGCATCGGTCAATGATCCATCAGGGACCTGGCCTCGATGTTCCGATGCTTGGCGCGATAGTCACCTGCCCCGCTGACCTGCGAATTCATTCAATTGACCAGTGACGAACCGGCCAGGTGCCCACAATGCGCTCAAGTTATGCCTCGAATAAAGAGAAGAATCAGCATGAACCTGAACACAGAATTCGATTACATCGTAGTCGGCGCGGGTGCAGCAGGCTGTGTAGTCGCCAGTCGGTTATCAGAGGACCCGACTGTTTCGGTGTGCCTGCTTGAGGCCGGCGGCCCCGACACCAACCCGCTGGTGCACATGCCGGCCGGTGTCGCGGCGATGGTGCCGACCTCGATCAACAACTGGCAGTATCAGACCGTGCCGCAACCGGGCTTGAACGGCCGTATCGGGTATCAGCCACGGGGCAAGACCCTGGGCGGCAGCTCTTCGATCAACGCCATGGCGTATCACCGCGGCCACCCCGAAGATTTCGATCGCTGGGCGGCGCTGGGTAACCCCGGCTGGAGTTACCAGGAGGTGCTGCCGTTCTTCAAGCGCGCCGAGCATAACGAACACTTCAAGGACGCCCTGCACGGGCAGAACGGCCCGCTCAACGTGCGCTTCCACGCCTCGCCCAACCCGTTCGGCGAAACCTTCGTCGAGGCCGGTGTGCAGGCTGGCTATCCCGCGTGCCCGGACCAGAACGGCGCGAACATGGAAGGTTTCGGCCGCGTTCAAGTGATGCAAAAGGACGGGCAGCGTTGCAGCGCGGCCAAAGCCTACCTGACGCCTAACCGCCACCGGACGAACCTGCGCATCGAAACCCACGCCCACGCCACGGGAATCATTTTCGACGGCAAGCGCGCCGTCGGCATTGAATTCGTGCAAAACGGCGTAAAGCGTTCCCTGCGCACGCGCCATGAGCTGATCCTGAGTTCCGGCGCGTTCAACTCCCCACAGCTGTTGCTGCTGTCCGGAGTTGGCCCGACCAACGACTTGCTGAAACTCGATATCCCCGTGGTTCACGAGCTGCCAGGCGTGGGCCAGAACCTGGTGGATCACATCGATTACGTGCACTCCTACCGCGTCAAATCGCGCCACTTGATCGGCCTGTCGCTGGCGGGCATCTGGGACGTGACCAAAGCCGCATTCCGCTACTGGCGCAAACGCTCTGGCCCCCTGACGACCAACTTTGCCGAGGCCTGCGCGTTCGTCAAAACCTCTGCGGCGTTGCCTCAGGCCGATATCGAACTGGCCCTGACCGTCGCCATGTTTGCCGACCATGGCCGCACGCTGTATCGCGGACACGGCCTCAGTGTGCATGCCTGCCTGTTGCACCCGAAAAGCAGGGGGCAACTGAAACTGGCAAGTACCGACCCGATGGTACCGCCGCTGATCGACCCGGCCTTCCTGACCCATCCAGACGACATCAAAACCCTGATCCAGGGCTATCGGGTTATTGAAAAAGTCATGGGGACAGCAGCCTTCAAGGCCTTCGATCCTCAAGACGTGCTTGGCGCGCCGATGACCACCGACGCTGAAATCGAACAAGTCCTGCGCGACCGCTCCGACACCCTCTATCACCCGGTGGGCACGTGCAAAATGGGCAGCGATGGCATGGCGGTGGTCGACGCTCGATTGAAAGTCTACGGTCTGCAGGGCCTGCGGGTGGTCGATGCCTCGATCATGCCGACTATCATTGGGTGTAGCACCACAGCCGCCACCGTGATGATCGGCGAAAAAGCCGCCGACTTCATCCGCGAGGATCGCGCAGCCCGCGCCGCTGTGTCATTGGAGGACGATCATGCATCCGGCACGCTCAATCACCCCGCATAAGTTGCTGACGGTTTGCGCCGTGGTGGAAATCGCCACGGGGCTGGCCTTTGTGCTCACTCCCGGTCTGGTCAGCCAGCTGTTGTTAGGGATTGTCGGCACCGAGGACACCCATCTGTTTGCACGGTTCTTCGGCCTGGCCCTGATCGCGCTCGGTATTGCCTGTTGGCCTCGGCCGGTCGGCATTGGCGCGGTTCGCTCGATGCTGCTCTACAACGGGGTCGTTGCGTTGTACCTGGCGTATGTCGGGGTGTTTGTCAGCAGTGGGTTGTTGTTGTGGCCCGCCGTGGTTTTTCACGTCGTGATGAGCGCGTTGTTGTTGCGTCGTTAAAGTCAAAAGATCGCAGCCTGCGGCAGCTCCTACAGGGGATCGGAGTACACCTGTAGGAGCTGCCGAAGGCTGCGATCTTTTGATCCTCCCCCTAAATCAAAGTCAATCCAAAGGAGTACTCGCATGGGAGTATTGGACGGCGTTCGTATCGTCGAAATCGCCGGTATCGGCCCGGGACCGTTTTGCGGCATGTTGCTGGCCGACATGGGGGCCGAAGTGATTCTGGTGGAACGCGCCGGCACCAAAGGCGCTGACATGCTGGACCTGGGCAAGCACGCCATCGTCAATCGCGGCAAACAGTCGATCGCCCTGGACCTGAAGGATCCGGCGGCCGTCGAAGCGGTATTGCGCTTGATCGAAGGCGCCGACGCCTTGATCGAAGGCATGCGCCCGGGCGTAATGGAACGCTTGGGCCTGGGCCCTGACCAGTGCCTGGCGCGCAATCCACGTCTGGTCTACGGACGCATGACGGGCTGGGGCCAGCAGGGTCCATTGGCCCAGGCCGCCGGGCACGACCTCAATTACATCGCGCTGTCTGGCGCCCTGTGGTTCAGCGGTGAAGCCGGTCAACCGCCGATGGCGCCCCCTACCCTGGTGGGCGACTTGGGCGGCGGCGCGCTGTACCTGGCGATGGGCATCCTCGCCGGCATCATCAATGCCGGGACCAATGGTGTCGGTCAGGTGGTGGACGCGGCGATTGTCGATGGCAGCGCCAATCTGATGAACCTGCTGCTGTCCGCACACTCTGCCGGCCAACAGCCACTGGAACGCGGTTGCGGGCTGCTCGATGGTGCGCACTGGGCACGCACATACGCCTGTGCCGATGGCCTGTTCGTCAGCGTGCAGGCCCTTGAACCGCAGTTCAACGCTCTGTTGTTCAACAAGCTTGGCCTGGGCGATGACGTGGATTTCAAGAACCCCTACGATCCACGATTGTGGGGCGCCTTGCGTGAGCGCCTGGCCGCCGTGTTTGCCAGCCAGCCACGCCAGCACTGGGTAGATCTGCTCGAGGGCAGCGACGCCTGCTTCGCCCCGGTGCTGACGCCAGCCGAAGCGCTGAGCCATCCGCACATGGCCGAGCGCGGTGTGTACTCGCGCCAGGACGGCGTGTTGCAGGCTGCACCGGCGCCACGCTTTTCGACGACGCCCTCCTCGGCCGGTTCGGTTCCCAAGCGTGGCGAACACACCGCGTTGATCTTGCGCAAAGCAGGCTTGAGCGATGCACAGGTTGAACACCTGATCACCGCCTGATCACCACGGTCCCTGTACCTGATCGCCACGGCCCCTATGCCTGATCACCTCGGACCCTTTACCTGATGGCCACGGACCCTGTAGGAGCTGCCGAAGGCTGCGATCTTTTGATTTTGCTTTAAAAACAAGATCAAAAGATCGCAGCCTGCGGCAGCTCCTACACGGGGATTTGGTTAGGTTTTCAGGAATATGGCAACGGGGCTGTCCTCGCGCAAGGCGTGACAGGTGTTGATCAATCGGCCGGTAGCGTTGCGGTAAGCCTCTGCGTCTGCCGCCGTACGCGGCGCAACCATCGCCCGGGCCATGGGAATGGTCTGAAACGCCGTCGTGGCAATCGGCAGGAGCAACTCGGTCAAGTGCACGCAACCGCCGACCCCGCCAAACAGCGCTTTGATCCGTCGCGAAAACCCGGTGCCAATGCGTTCGCCGAGCAGCTTTTCATAGCCTGGCATCGCGCCACGGCATTGGCTGGTGGGCACATCGGGCATGGCCACGTGCACCTCGCGCACAACCAAGTCATCGTCCAGGGTCAGGCGCATGAACATGCCGTGATACGTCTGCCCCGCCGCCACCGTCCGCCCTTCAGCGAGGGTCACGGGATGGGTCTTGCTGTCGTTCAATCGACCTTCGATGTCCCACAGCCCGTCGGCCCGTAGAAAACCCTGGCACTCGACCTTGCGCCGGTGGATCAACCGGCGCCCCCACTCGTCAACTTCGTCGATCATCACTCAGACACCCTGCTTGCGACGCCGGCGCCAGACCAGCACACCCACCAGCAACAAGATCACCGCCACAAGCGGCGGCGCCACGGCCTTGAGCTTGGGAATGACCACATGTTTGAGCGCGTACATCTGCCCCTGGTGCATGTAGTCATAACCGACCGGCATCGGCAATACACCGTTGGCGCGGGCGTACTCGGCATAGTCAGCCTGCATGTTCTGGAAGCGCTCCGGCATCTGCGCCTGCAAGTCGATCGTTTCACCGGGATCGGTGACGATGTTGTAGAGATGCCATTGTTCGTTGCCCACCGGCTTCAGGCTCTTGACCAGTTTGTAGTCACCCTTGAACAGGGCCGCGCTGCCGGACAGTTCATAGCCGATGGCCTGATCCTGCGGATGCACGCGTTCGGCCGTGCCTTGCAGCACCGGCACCAGGCTGCTGCCGATCAGGGGTTCCACGGCTCGCCCCTGGTATTGGCCGTGATGCGCCGGCACGCCGGCCACTTCCAGCAAGGTCGGAACGATGTCGGTGACGTGGGTGAAGGATTTGGCGATGTGGTTGGCCTGGATACCGGGCACGCCGGAGACGATCATCGGCGTGCGCAAACCGCCCTCGCCGGCAAAGAACTTGTAGCCGCTGAACGGCGATGCAGCCGCGCTGGCCCAACTCGGACCGATGCTGGTGAACGCACCATTGCTGCCCAGGCGATCGAACTCACGGGTGTAGTTCATTTCCAGCCACAAGCGGATCGCCGGAATGGCGTACGGATCGGTCGGCTCACTGCCGTTATCGGAGAGGAACACGAACACCGTGTTGTCGTACTCGCCGCTGGCTTTCAGGTGCTCGATGAAACGGCCGATTTGCTGGTCCATGGTTTCCGCCATGGCGGCATAGACCTCCATGCGCCGCGCTTCATAGCGTTTTTCATGCGCGTCCAGGGCATTCCAGTCGGCGGTGCTGGCCATGGTCTGCAGTCCCGCACCGGCGGGAATCAGACCCAGTTCCACCGCACGGTCACGCCGGGCCTGGCGCAAGGCGGTCCAGCCCTGGTCATAACGGCCCCGGTACTTGTCGATCATGTCCTTGGGGGCCTGGACGGGAACGTGATTGGCCTGAAACCCCAGATAGGCGAAAAACGGTTTGCCGCCCTGTCGATCGGCGGCGATGTAGTCCATGGCCTTGTCGACGATAAAGGTCGAGGAGTAATAGTCCTTCGGCAGGTGCGCCGGCCGGCCGTTTTCGAACCAGGCCGCCTTGTCGTACAGCGGCGCGTAGGGCCGCTCTTCCCAGTTGTCCGAACCGCTGTCGGCCTGGATGAACGAGCGCTCGAAACCGCGTTTGTCGGGCAAGGTGTCCGGGGTCTTGCCCAGATGCCATTTGCCGGTGATGTAGGTGTTGTAACCGCTGTCCTTGAGCAGGCTGGCGACGGTGATGGCGTTGTCGTTGAGCACGCCGCTGTAGCCGGGTTTGCCCAGGTGTTCGTCGGGCATGGTCTCCGGCATGTTGCCAACGCCGTTGCGGTGGTTATCGACGCCGGTCAGCAGCATCGAGCGCGTCGGCGAACACGAGGCCGTGACATGGAAGTCGGAAAAGCGCACGCCTTCACGGGCCAGGGTGTCGATGTTCGGCGTGGCGATTTCGCTGCCGAAGGCGCCGACATCGCTGTAGCCCCAATCGTCGGCCACCAGGACCACGATGTTCGGGCGTTTGGGGGTGGCAAAAGTTTGGGTGCCGAAGGCGAGACAACCCATCGCCAGGACAAGAGGTTTCAACGGGATCATTCACGGGGTCCTTTGGGCGGTTAAGATCAAAAGATCGCAGCCTGCGGCAGCTCCTACAGGGGATTGCATTTCAATGTAGGAGCTGCCGCAAGCTGCGATCTTTTGATTTTCAAGGTTTCAACAGAGCACCGATGCCCCGGCGAAACACCTTGCCATAAGGCGGCCGCAGCACCCCCATGACATCCCAACGCGGCGGCGTGAACACCGCACGCTCCAGGCTGAACGCCTTGAAGCCATACCCGCCGCGATACCGGCCAAACCCCGAGTGACCACAGCCACCAAAGGGCAAATCGGTCTGGAACAGGTGCTGCATGACTTCATTGATGCAAGCGCCGCCCGACTGGGTGCGCTCCAGCACATGCCGGGCTTCAGCGTGGTCGTTGCCGAAGTAATACAGCGCCAGGGGTCGCGGATGCCCGTTGATGTAGTCGAGCACCTCGTCGATGTGGCGATAGCCGCGAATCGGCAGCAGCGGACCGAAGACTTCTTCTTGCATCGCCAGTGTCGAGTCCGGCGGATCAACCAGCAGGGTCGGTGCGACCTTGCGCGAAGCACTCAAGTCCTCATTGGCCGGGTTGACCTCGATCATCCGCACGCAATGTTCACGGGCGTCTTGCAGGCAGGCCTGCATCCGCCGGTATTGCCCCGGCGTCGCCATGGCCGTGTAGTCGGGATTGTCCAGCAGCGTCGGGAACATGCGCCGCAGTTCGACCTGCATACAGCTCAACAGGCGCTCACAGTCATCCTCGTGCACAAACACATAGTCGGGTGCGATACAGGCCTGTCCACTGCTGACCCCCTTCCCGCCCCAGATGCGTCTGGCGGCGTTTTCCAGGTCGGCGCCGCGGCCAATGACGGTCGGCGACTTTCCGCCCAGTTCAAGGGTCAGCGGCGTCAGGTTTTGCGCCGCAGCGCGCATCACCAAACGCCCGACCCGTGGGCTGCCGGTGAACACCAGATGATCCAGCGGCATGGCGGAAAATGCCGCGCCCAGTTCAGCGCCGCCGATGAAGCCTGCCACTTCGCTGTCATCGAACTGCTCGGCCAGCAGCTCGATCAGTAAAGCCGCCGTTGTCGGTGACTGGTCGGAGAACAGGATGATTGCGCGGTTCCCGGCCGCCAGTGCTTCGGCCAGCGGCCCCAGCGCGATGGCAATCGGGAAATTCCACGGCGAAATGATGCCGATGGTCCCCAGTGGCTGATAGTGGATTTCCGCCTTCGCGCCCAGCCAGCCGCCTCCCAGCTCCGCTTTGCGACGCTCTGGTCGCATCCAGCGGCGAACCTGGTCACGGGCATACTTGAGGCCGCGGATCGGCAACAGCACATCGGCCATCAGCGATTGATCATGGCTGCGCCAGGTGAAGTCCCGGGCCAGCGCCTCGCACAACCGCTGTTGATGATTGACCAACAGGTTGATGACCCGGTTGATGCGCTCGATCCGCAGCTCGGCCGATGGCGGCCCCTCGACCCGGGACGCCGCCTGTTGTCGGGCCAGGACCGCGCGGACCCCGTCGATCGCAGCGTTGGCGGGCGTGGCGGCACAAGTGTCGATATCGTCCATCGCAGGGTACATGGTGCGGCTCCTATCGTGCCGGCGCATTGGGCCCGACCAGCTCAAAGTCCGGTGAGAATTTGTCCAGCGAACCGAGCACGTCATAGACCGCCAGTTTGCTGCCATCGATCTTCAGGTCGCCTTTGAACACCGCTTCGATCGGCGACACTTTCTCCGCCAGGATGGCGTTGAGCGTCTCGCGCGTCAGGGTCAAGGTGGCATCGGCCTGCTCGGCGTTGTAATCGGCGATATAGGTCAACGCCGAGTTCTCCAGATTGAGCATGTAACGCTTGCCCGAGGTGCCGATGTCGGTGAAGTTCCAGTTGAGGACGATGTGTTTGCCCTCAACATCCGGGGCCTTCAGGCGAACGCCCAGGTAATCGAAAATGTTCTCGATGGTCAGCGCCCGAAGCATGTCGGGGCTGGCTGTGCGCAGCGGCGAAGCGAGTTTCTTGCCGCCGCTGCGGTGCTCCATGGCCGCCGCCAGATAGCTGTTGCGCTCGACCGCCGACTCGGCCTGGTAACCCAGTTGCTCGAGGGCATCGGCCGCCAGCTCTCGGGCTGCGCTGTTGGCGGGTTCGGCATAGGTCAAATGACTCATGGCCTGCGCCACCCAGCGGTACTGACCGTTGGCAAAATCGCTGCGCGCACGGGCCAGCACGGCGTCGGCGCCGCCGCCATACTCGACGAATTTCTTGCCGTAATCACCGTCGGACAACGCGTCCAGATTGGCCGGGTTGGCGTCATACCAACCCATATATTGCTGATACACCGCCTTGGCGTTGCGCTGCACCGACCCGTAGAAACCATGGGTGAAGGTTTCACTGGCCAGGCTCGCCGGGACGTGATCGCGCATGTACTCGGCAATCTCCACCGGTTTGTAACCCTTGTTGATCAAGCGCAGGGACTGGTCGTGCAGCCACTTGTACATGTCCCGTTGCTTGGACAAATAGTTGACCACGCGCTCGTGGCCAAACACCGGCCAGCCATGCTGCCCCACCAGGATGTCGGCCCCGGGCGCAAACTGGTGCAGGGATTGATTGAGGTATTTCGACCAGGCCAGGCCATCACGGATGGTCGCGCCGCGTAACGTCAGCAACTGATGCTGGGTCGGCAGTGCCAGTTCACCGGTATCGATCACCTTGAACTGCGGGAAGTAGTGAATGAATTCGGCGGGCGCTTCGGTGCCGGGGGCGAGCATGTTGACGATCTCGACGCCGTCGATGGTCAGCGTTTGCACCGGCTGGCTGAGTTCCAGGGTCGGCGGGATCATCGTGATGGTGCCGTTGGACAACGCCTTGGCGCCGCCGAGGTCGATCTGGCCCTGGGCGCTGCGCGGCAACGTGGTGCCGAACTGGTACTCGGCGCGGCGGCTCATGGCGTTGCCGGCCATCACGTTCTCGGCCACCGAGGTTTCCATGAAGCCTGCCGGGGCAATGATCTGCACCTTGCCCGACTTCACATCTTCTTCGTCGACGATGCCGCGAATCCCCGCGAAATGATCGACATGGCTGTGGTTGTAGAACACCGCCACCACCGGTTTGCGCGGCCGATGCTGGTAATACAGCTCCAATGACGCGTGCGCCACTTCGGTGGCCAGGTTGCAGTCGATGATGATCAGGCCGGTCTTGCCTTCGATGATGGTCATGTTGGTCAGGTCAAGACCGCGCACCTGATAGAAACCGTCGGTGACCTTGAACAGCCCGTTGGCCATGCTTTTGCGGGCTTGCTGCCAGAGGCTCGGATTGACCGTCGCCGGCGCATCCGGGCTGTCGAGAAATTCGTAGCCTTTGAGGCTGTACACCACGTGCCCATCGGCCGCGGTGGTTTCGGCGTCCGGCAGGCTGGCAATGAAGCCACGCTGGATGTCGGCTTCCACCTGCGGATCGACGGCGGGCATGGTGTGCGCTGTGGTTGCATTGACGGCGATGGTCGCCGCCGTCGCGGCTTTCTGGCCTCCCTGCCCTGCGCTGTTTTCAACCGCTGGCAAGTGAACGCCGGTTTGCCCCCGCGACCATTGCAGCGCCCCGACAATGCTGGCGGCCAACACTGACACCGTCAGCACTACGCGGATTTTCTTCATCGCACGGTCTCTCTGTAATTGTTGTTCGAATACCGTTTCGATGGTGCAAGCAAGTGCGCCTGACCTGCCGGTCTTCTCGATCAATTCATCTGTCTTCACAGGCGTGCCCCTGTAGGAGCTGCCGAAGGCTGCGATCTTTCAAGATCAAAAGATCGCAGCCTTCGGCAGCTCCTACACGGGGATTTGTGGTGTTTGGGGCATTCCCGGGGGACAAGCGCTTTCGTTGCAATGACCTGCGACCGCACCGTGCGCATTCCTACTATCGGCCCATCAACTACGCCAAATGCGCGACCAACAATAAAAGGGTGTTGTCATGAGTGAAGATGTCTTGCTGTATGAAATCGTCGGCCCGGTGGCGCGCCTGACGCTGAATCGGCCACGGGCCATGAACGCGCTGAACCTGGCGACACTGGCCGAACTCGAGCGTTGCCTGAATGACATCGCGCGCAACGAAGAGCTTCGGGTGGTCATCCTCACGGGGAGCGGTCCGGCCTTCTGCGCCGGTGCCGATTTGAAAGAAGTGTTGGCCGGCGCCTGCCTGCCCGCCGGCGAAGCCGACTTCCTCGACCGCGCCAATCAGGTCTTCGGTCAGTTGCGCAACTTCCCCAAACCGGTGATCGCCGCGCTCAACGGCGTGACCATGGCCGGGGGCCTGGAACTGGCCATGTGCGCCGACATCGTGGTCGCCGCGCAAACCGCCACCCTCGCCGATGCCCACGCCAACTTCGGCGTCTACCCCGGTGCCGGCGGTGCAGCGGTGTTGCCACGCCTGATTCCATTGAACGTGGCGATGTACCTGCTGCTGACCGGCAAATCGCTCTCGGCCACGGAAATGAAAGGCTATGGCCTGGTCTGCGAAGTCCACGCCGATGAACAACTGGCCGACGCCACCCTCAGCCTGGCCAACCAGATCGCCAGGAAGAGCCCGATTGCCCTGCGCCGCATGAAAGAAGTCGCGCGCACGTCGGCTGACAAGTCCCGTGACGACGCCTTGCTGCATGAGCAAGTGATGTTGCGCCAGCACCTGCGCACCGCCGACTTCCAGGAAGGCCTGCAGGCCTTCGGTGAAAAACGCGCACCGAACTTCAAGGGCCGCTAGGCCGTTCCCTGCCATTTTCAGGATCAGACAATGAACGATATCTACGTAGTGGGCGTCGGCATGACGCCGTTTGGCCGCTTGCTGGAGCGCAGCGTCTACGACATGGTCGACGAAGCCGTGGGCCTGGCGTTGAATGATGCCGGCGCCAGCAGCGCCGACGTCGGCTCGGTGTACTACAGCACCATGACCAACGGCCTGTTGCAGGGCCAGACCGGCATTCCCGGCCCGATCGCCATGCGCCGCATCGGCATCGAAGGCGTGCCGGTGTTCTCGGTCGAAAACGCCTGTGCCTCCGGCTCGTCGGCGTTCAACCTGGCCACGCTGGCATTGCGCGCCGGTCAATGCGACATCGCCCTGGCGGTCGGTGCCGAGAAAATGAACATCCCGGACAAAGCCAAGATGTTCGCCGTGTTCGACGGCGGCTGGGACGTGTCCACGGTCGAGCAGAACAAGCACACCTTGCTCGCCATGGGCGAAGGCATCGTGCCGCCACCGGGCACCGTGTCCGAACGCCCCTACAGCGTGTTCATGGATGTGTATGCCGCCATCGCGCGCAATCACATGCTGCGTTACGGCACCACCCAACGGCAGATCGCCGCAGTGGCCGCAAAGAACCACCAGCACTCGGTGCACAACCCGCTCTCGCAGTTCCAGCAAGCCTTCAGCATCGACGAAGTGCTGGCTTCACCTGCGATCTGCTATCCGCTGACCACGCTGATGTGCTCGCCGATCAGCGACGGCGCCGCGGCTGTCCTGCTGTGCAACGCCGAGGGCCTGAAGCGCTTGAAGCATGCCGGCGAGCGCGCCGTTCGCGTACTCGCCAGCGTGGTGCAGACCGGCAGTAATCGTGGCCTGGATGAACCGGAAAAAATCATCGCCCACCTGGCGGCGAAAAAAGCCTACGACCAGGCCGGCGTCAGCCCTGGCGACGTCAGCGTTGCGGAAGTGCATGACGCCTCGGCCATCGGCGAAATCCTCAACGCCGAATCGCTGATGCTGGTGCCGTTCGGCCAGGGTGGCCCGGCCGCTGAACGCGGTGATTTCACCGTCGGCGGCCGGATGCCGATCAACCCGTCCGGTGGCCTCGAATCCAAGGGCCACCCGATTGGTGCCACCGGTCTGGGGCAGATCCACGAACTGGTCACGCAACTGCGCGGTGAAGCCGGCAAGCGCCAGGTCGAAGGTGCGCGCATCGCCATCCAGGAAAACGGCGGCGGACTGTTCGGCATCGAAGAAGCCGTGGTCGCCGTCAATATTCTCGCCAATAACAACATTTAAGGAGAGCCCCCATGGGACACGTCATGCGCACCCCGGAACAACTCGAAGCCGTCGAGAGTTTCCGGCGCTTCCTGGCCGACAAGATCGATCCGGTGTTCAACAAGGAATACCGCGACAAATTCATTCCTCGGGAAAAGATGTCCGAGATCATGCGCCAGCTCACCGAGTTCGGCATGATCAGCGGCGCCGTCAGTGAAGAACACGGCGGTCTGGGCCTGGACTGGCCAACCCTGATCATGCTCTTCGAAGAAGTCGCCGCCTGTTCGGTGGACCTGTCGACGCCCGTGGTCATCAATTCCTTCGGCGCGCAGATGCTGGAGAAACTCGCCCCGGATCACCTGCGCGAACGTTACTTGCCGGGGCTGATCAGCGGTGAGCTGTTCGTCAGCGTCGGCATTTCGGAACCGGACGTCGGTTCCAATGTGCTGGAGATCAAGACCCGCGCCCGCCGCGACGGTGACGACTTCATCATCAACGGTGAAAAGACCTGGATCAGCAACGGCTCCTACTCCGACTTCCTGATCTGCACCTGCCGCACCGGCGATGACCCGCGCAAGGGCCTGACCCACTTCCTGCTGGATCGCAAAGAACATCCGTACGAAGTGCAAGACATCCACAAGATCGCCTGGAACAGCCAGTCCACCGCGCAGATTTTCCTCAACGACGTACGGGTTCCGGCCAGCAACATCATCGGCAAGGAAGGCGAAGCGCTGAAAAATACCCTGTCGTTCTTTGAGCGCTCGCGGGTGTTCGTCGCCGCTCAAGGCCTGGGCATCGGTCGTCGCGCGCTGGAAGAAGCCGTGCGTTACGCCAAGGAGCGCAAGCAGCACGGCAAAGTGATCGCCGGCCACCAGTTGATCTCGGCGATGCTTGCGGAAATGGCGACCAACGTCGATGCCGCCCGCCTGCTGACCTACCGTGCCGCCGAGATGATCGGCGCCGGCATCCCGGCGGAAATGGAAGCGGCCATGGCCAAGTATTTCGCCTGCGAAGCCGCCGTGACCATCGCCCGCCAGGCCGTGCAGATCCACGGCGGCGCCGGCGTCACCACCGACTTCCTGGTGGAAAAACTCGCCCGTGAAGCCATCGTCGTGCCGATTCCCGAAGGCACTTCGCAGATCCAGCAACTGATCATTGGCCGCGCCCTGACCGGGGTCAACGCGTTCTGATCAGCCGCCCGTTCCATTTCCAACAATAACAACCCGGCTCCTTCGAGCCGGGCAGCGAACAAGGACACCTTCATGCGCATTCAAGACAAAGTCATCGTGATCACCGGCGGCGCTTCGGGCCTGGGCCTGGCCACCGCGCATTACATGGCCGGTGAAAAAGCCGCCCGCGTGGCGATCTTCGACCTGAACATCGAAGCCGGCGAACAGGCTGTGGCCGAGATTGGCGCCGACCGCGCCATGTTCGTGCAGACCGATGTCAGCGATGAGACCTCGGTGCAGAACGCGGTCAACGCCGTAGTCGGCAAATTCGGCGCCATCCATGTGTGCATCAACGGCGCCGCCGTACCGAACGGTTTCAAGGTGCTGGGCAAGGAAGGCAAGGCGGCGCCGCTGGCGAAATTCGCCCTGGCCACGGCGATCAACCTCAATGGCGTGTTCAACGTGATGTCCAAGTGCGCCGAGCACATGGCCAACAACGAAGCCGAAGCCGGCGAAGAGCGCGGTGTGGTGATCAACGTGTCGTCGGGGGCCGCCTATGAAGGCCAGGTCGGCCAGTGCGCGTATGCCGCGACCAAGGCCGGTGTGATCGGCATGAACATGCCCGCCGCTCGTGAACTGGGCGCCATTGGCGTGCGGGTCAACGCCATTGCACCGGGCCTGTTCCTGACCAGCATGGTCGCCGGCCTCGACGAGAAGGTGCTCAGCTCGCTGAAAGAACAGATGGAGTCGCCCAAGCGCCTGGGTGACATGCGTGAATTTGCGCATTGCTGCGCCTTCCTGATCGAGAACGCCTACGTCAACGGCGAGACCATCCGTCTCGATGCCGCGTCGCGCATGCGCGCCCGCTAAGCGTTGCGGTCTTCCTGAGCCACTGGAGCAATCCACCATGAAAATGAATTTCAGCCGAATCATGCGCTTGCTCGCGCTGCGTCATCGCGACCGGGAGGCGATCGTCAACGTCGAGCGCAACCGACGTTTCACCTACGAGCAGTACCACCTGCTGACCAACCGTATCGCCGACGTCCTGCGCTCCAGGCTGCAAGTGCGTGCGGGCGAGCGCTTCATGCTGATCCTGGAAAACGACAACCTCAGCCTGATGATGTTTCCCAGTACCTTCAAGCAGGAAGGCACGGTGGTCATGACCAACCTGCGCGACCCGCTCGACGAGCACGCGCGGCAGATCGACCTGGTCCGGCCGCGGGTGGTGTTTATCGAAACCCGCTTGCTGGACAGCTACTACAGCACGCTGCGCAGCCGCGATTGCGAGATCGTGGTGATGGACCCGCCGACGCCTGAGCAAGCCGCCCTCCCCGGCGTGTTCAGCTTCTGGCCGTTGGTGGAAGCGGCATCGGACCTCGACTACGACCTGAGCCTCGACAGCGACCAGCACATCTGCATGTTGCGTTTCACCGGTGGCACCACCGGCAAAGGCAAGTGTGCGATGTACTCGATCGACAACTGGATGGCCTGCCGCGACGCGGCGTTCATCAACACGGATCTTGGCTTGTCCGACCAAACACGGTTGCTGCACGTTTCACCGTTGTCCCACGGCACGATCATGTTGTTCTTTCCCACGGTTTACGGCGGTGGCACCAACATCACCCTGAATCAGCTGGACATGGAAAACTGGCGGCAGATTGTCGAAAGCGAACGCGTCACCCACTCGTTCCTGGTGCCGACCGTGCTGTATCGCTTGCTGGAAATGCAGCGCGCCAATCCGAAGGATTTCTCTTCGCTGACCACGCTGATCTACGGCGCCGCGCCCATGAGCCCGGACAAGCTTGGCGAGTTGGTGGAATGCTTCGGGCAGATTTTTGTCCAGGGCTACGCCGCCACCGAGTCGCCGATGATGATCGCCGTGCTGGACAAGGCTGCGCATCAACCCGGCAATGCCGCCGCCCTGCGACATCTGTCATCGGCTGGTCGGCCTACTCCCGGTGTTGAGGTGTTCATCACCGATGCGGATGGCCTGCCGTTGCCGATTGGCGCAACCGGTGAAATCCGCATCCGCTGCAAAGCCATCATCAAGGGTTACTACGAAAACCCGGAAGCAACGGCCGCGGAATTTGACGACGGTGCCTGGAAGTCCGGCGACCTCGGTTACATCGATGCTGACGGCTACCTGTACATCGTCGACCGGCTCAAGGACATGATCATCAGCGGCGGTTTCAACGTCTATGCGGTGGAAGTCGAGGCCGCGCTGGCGGCGCATCCGTCGGTGCTGATGGCAGCCGTGGTCGGCATCCCGCACCCGGAATGGGGTGAAGCGGTGCATGCCGAAGTAATCCTGCGTCAGGGGCAAACGGTCACGCCTGAAGAGTTGATCGCACAGACGCGCGCTCGATTGGGTGGCTACAAAGCGCCGAAATCGCTGGTGTTCGTGGATGAACTGCCCACTTCCGTGGTGGGCAAGGTATTGCGCCGACAGGTTCGCGAAAAATACTGGCAGGGAGCTTCACGCAAAATCAGTTGAAATGCACACGGCCACTGTAGGAGCTGGCGAAGCCTGCGATCTTTTGCGGTTTCGAAATGGCTTAAAATCAAAAGATCGCAGCCTTCGGCAGCTCCTACAGAAACACCCGATACCTTGTGGGCGCTGGCGCGGCCTGCGATCTTTTGCAGTTTCGGAATCGCTTGAGATCAAAAGTTCGCAGCCTGTAGGAGCTGCCGCAGGC
>NZ_AKJO01000117.1:0-33720 GCF_000282295.1 Pseudomonas sp. GM33 | reverse complement strand
AGCAAGCCCGCTCCCACAGGTGCCGAGTACAGCCCCAAGAAATTGGTCGGCTGGAAGGCCGTCTTCGCGGGCAGGCTCGCTCCCACAGGTGCCTACCGGGCGACCTGGTACTGATGGGAGAGTGTTTCCCTGTAGGAGCTGCCGAAGGCTGCGATCTTTTGATTTTGATTTTTGACCATGTCGAAGGGGGCGGAAGATCAAGATCAAAAGATCGCAGCCTTCGGCAGCTCCTACAGTGGGTCGGCGTACATCCACGCTTCTCACCACTCAACAGGCCGAGCGTTAGCTCGCCTGCAGCTCTTGATCCACCCGCCCCCTCGGCAGGCTGAGTGGAGGTGTTCATCCGGGGATGGGCGCGCAGCGCCGTTCGACGCAGTCGAACTCATTGCATGTAGGTCGAAGCGAAGCCGACCGGAGGGCAATGCCCCCGGATGAATGCCGGAGCGAAGGAACCCCGAGCCTCAGCGAGGGGCCGTACGTAAGGGGCGAGACCTTTGGTTCCTTTGGGGCGTTTGCCAAAGTGACCCGCTGTAAGAGCGGAACCGTAAGTGGCCGTTACCGAAGAAACGGATATGTACTCAATCACCCAAGAACCTGGTCGGCTCGGAGGCCGCCAAGGTCAAAAGATCGCAGCCTTGGGTAGTTCCTAATCATCCACCTCGTTCTGCGTCAGATACCGCTCCAGCGTCTCATTCTGCACAGGCTGGGAATTGTCCCCCGCCACCTGCCACAACCGCCGCTCGATCCCCTGGGCCAGCAAATGCCCCACCGCCGCCTCGATCGCCGACAACACACACAACTGCGCCGGCTCGTTGGTGGTATAGCCGACCTCGGCCTCAAGCAGTTTCTTGAACTCGATGAACTTGAACACCCCGGCACTGCGACCAACCGAATAAATGGTCTTGCTGGTCATCACGTTGGCCAGCACCTGCCCGCTGCGCACGTCCACCGCCCGCAGGTTCACCGTGACCTGATCCACGCGGTACTCACGGGAAATGTCGATGCCCAGGTAGCGTGCCCCTTCCCCGCCACTGCGCACGTTGGTGTCGTAGGCGATGATCCCGCCTTCGAGCATCATGTTTGCCGCCTGCAGCGGCGGCAGCTCACCGAGGATGTTCACCGGTGTATTGGGTTTCTTTTGCGAGGCGCGGATGATCTTGCGCTCGGTCAACAGGTTTTGCAGCCCTTCACGCTCCAGTACCACGAACCAGCCACTGGCCTGCAAGGCGTCCATCAGCATGCTCGCCGCGCCCTGGGTCACGCTGGTGGAAAACGAGCTGGCCGGGGTTGGCTTGTATTGCCCGGTCTGGTCGCGGAAACCGTACACCACCGCCATCAACTTGCCCTTGGGGCGTGGCATGTTCAACAGGTCGTAATAGGTCGACGCCCTGGGGGTCAGGGTCGGCGTTTCAGTGTCCTGTTCAGCGGACATCGGTTCACGCAGACCACAGCCGCAAAGCACCGCCAACAGCATCCCTAGCAGCATTATTCTTTTCATATCCATAACTCCCCATCGGCCCATATCCCCATCAAGGGGTGGTGGTGATGCCGTTTACCTGGATTTCCGACACTTCACCGGTTGCCCGGTCGGTCACGTTGATCGTCAAAGCGCCCGAGTCGTCGATGACGTTGACGATAAAGGCGTCAGTCGACAGGCTCCCGGTGTTGCCCGTGGAGATGTTGTCCAGCAGTTGCCCCAGCAACCGCGATTGCAACTGACTGGTAAACCGTTCCAGCGCCGAAGTGCCGACTACAGGGGTACGGTTGTTCAGATCGGGATCGTCGTAGTCGTTCTGCGCCTGGGCGTTGTTGAGCAGCCAGGTGCCGTTCAACGGGTTGCCGCCGAACGCCGGGTTGATGGGTGTGTAGACCAGTTCTGTGGCATGGACCAGGCCACCACTTCCCGCCCCGGAAAACCAGAGGCCGAGCAACCACAGTCCCGTACGCTTGCCGAAAGCTGTTTCCTTCATATTTCGTCCCTCTCAAGGTCGGTGGTGTCCTGCAACAAGACTTCCAGCTTGCGCCGCACGATCTCCATGCGAACCTGGTCGGCAGCCTCATAGGCCTCGTCTTTCAACTCCACTGTGTTCGGCGGCAGGAAGCGCCGATAAACCAGCCGTTGCTGAAACTCCACGGTCACCAGGCTGCCCCAGCGCGCCGAAGGTCTTTCGCGCACCACCAGGTTGAAATCCATCGGGCTGGTGGCACGCAGGCGTTCACTGAACGAGTAATAGAAGTCATGGCCGATGTGCGAAATCGTGTCGTCGATGATGAACCCCAGCATCTCGTCGTCTTGCGCCGAGGCGAAGCTCGTCACCAGCGTCAGGACCAGTGCCGCGAGCCAGTGCCGGATCAAGGTTGCAATGCCTGAGGTGCAGTGGACTGTGCTTTCGGCTGCCCGCTGGTGTCATCGAGGAAGGCTTTTTCGGCCACGAACTGCCAGTCCTTGTAGCTGGCCATTCCATTGAAGTCCGACCACTGGCTGGGAAAGTTCACCTGCTTGAGCGGCTTCTCCGTGGAGGAGCAGTACACACCGCTGATGCGTCCGTCGACACCGCGTATCAGCTCCCATTCGCCCCCCGTCATCGGCTCCGGGTACAACTTGCGGATATGGTGCCTGGCCGACGGGAAGCGCTCGTCCTGCAACAGGTCCGCGAGTTCTTTGGGGTACATGGCGACGCCGGGCGAGCTGCGGTAATAGCTGCGCAGCGCCTGGGCATACTGCGTTCCGACCCAGAGCAACTGGTTTTCGCGATCCCGGCGTGAAGCGGTGGCCCACAATTCGCCGGCACTGGCCAGGCCCATGCCCATCACGACAATCAGAAACAGCACACCCAGGTAGGTGAAGCCGTCCTGGCCCGAAGGCTTACCACTCGGAGTAAAGGCTGCCATCACGAGCCCTCCCGGAGGCGCCACTCTTGATATCGGCCACCCCGCCCGCCACGCCTTCCGGTGGCGCGACCATGACCCAGGTGTCCTTGCGCTCGGCAATCGGGTCCAGCGGCTGGTTGCGCAGGTAGCGCAGTTCAACCAGCTGTTCGATGGAGTCGGGATATCGCCCGGTGTCCCCGTAGTAATGATCCAGCGCCTCGCGCATGGCCGACAGGCTCTGGCGCAGGGTGGTCTCTTTAGAGGCTTCCAGGCTGGTGAAGTAGCGTGGCATGGCGATCGTCATCAGGGTCGCGATGATTGCCATGACCACCATCAGTTCCAACAAGGTAAAACCCTTTTGCCGACGCATATGCTCACCACTCCCGATAGGCGATGCCATTGAGCCCCTTACCGCGAGCCTTGGAGTAAACGTCAAAGACGTCCTGGCCCTCCCGCGGGTTCTCAGCCGAACTGTCATAGGCACGCAGGCCCCAGCCGCCCTCGTCGTCACGCTTGACGGTGGCCAGCGGATCACGGGGGATGCGCCGCAGGAAATAGAACTTGGCCCCCTTGGCGCTGCGCACGTCACGTACACCATCGACCAGCACTTTCAGGTTCGGCGGGTAGCCGTTGCTGTCGAGCGTCTTCTCGATGTAACCGGCGTCGAAGGCGCGTTTATAGGCGTCGATGCCATCGCGGATCTGGTACAGCGCGTTCCGCAGTTCCTGCTCTTTGCCCCGACGCACCACCGTCTCGGTCAGCGGTGCGGCCATGCCGGCCAACAGGCCGATCAGGGCAAGCGTCACCACGACTTCGATCAGGGTAAAACCGCGTTGCGAGGCGTTCATGATCATGGCTTCCCGACGGTAACGGTGGTGGCGATCGGTGCGCTCATGGGGCCGGTCTGGACCGTCGTGTTCATCGAACGGTCAGGGGCCTGGATGTGCATGCTGGTTTCGGTGCCGGTCGGGAATTCCATATCCGACGGGCTCTGGTACGGCAGGTTGCGCACGATCCGCGGAGTGATCGACAGCACCAGTTCGGAC
Organism: Pseudomonas sp. GM33; assembly: GCF_000282295.1. Lineage (NCBI taxonomy): Bacteria > Pseudomonadati > Pseudomonadota > Gammaproteobacteria > Pseudomonadales > Pseudomonadaceae > Pseudomonas > Pseudomonas sp. GM33. The sequence goes on along the minus strand of NZ_AKJO01000117.1, from coordinate 29,803 downwards.
TTGCTGACATCGTCCTTGTTGCTGCCGAACAGACGGCCCAGGCCAGGAATGTCGCCAAGGCCAGGGATCTTGTTACCGCTGCTGCCATGGTCGTTGCGCACCAGACCGGCGAGGATCTGGGTTTCGCCATCATGCAGACGCAAGGTGGTCTGGGCGTTGCGGGTATCAACCTGGACTGGAATGGTGCCCTGAGCGGTCGGCGTCAGCGGCGTGGCGTTACTGACTTCCAGCGCGATCTTGATCGCCACTTCGTTGTTCAGGTGCACGATGGGCTGCACTTCAAGCTTCAGACCGACGTCGAGGTAGGTCACGCTTTCGGTGATCACCGGGCCCTGGGTCGAAGGCACCGAGGTGGCGCTGATGATCGGCACGCGCTGACCGATGTGGATGCGCGCCTGTTCGCGGTTGCTCACCCGGATCACCGGGCTGGCCAGGGTGTTGATGTCCTTGTCCTGGGCGTTGATCTTGGCCTGGGGCGCCGGGCTGATGGAAATCCGGCTCGAGTCGATGCCTTTGAGCTGGTCAAGGATGGACACTGGCGAGCCGTCGCTGTTGATCACACCGAAGGTGTTGGGCCATTGCAGGCCAAGGTCGAGAATGCGTTGGCGGGCGACTTCCATCACTTCCACTTCCAGCACCACTTCGGGGTTGGACTGGTCCTGCGATTGCAGGAGTTTTTCCGCCATGCGGATGGCGTCGCCGGTGTCGCGCATGGTCAGGGTATTGAGGCGTTCATCGACGAACACGTCGCGGGTCTTGAGCATGGTCTTGATCATGTTCAGCGCGGTGTTTGCATCGATGCTGGTCAGGTAGAAGGTGCGCATCACCAGCTCCTGGTAATCCTTGAGCTTCTGCGGCGAGTCCGGGTAAATCAGCAAGGTGTTTTCATTCACCACTTTCTGGTGCAACTGGTTCTGTTGCAGCAGCAATTCCACGGCGTCTTCGATGCGCACGTCACGTACGAAGATCGTGGCTTTCATGTCCGGGCGCAGGTCTTTGTCGAAGATGAAGTTCAGGCCGGCGACCTGGGACAGCACTTCGAAAATGGTCTTCAGGTTGGCGTCGCGAAACTCCAGGGTCACCGGCCGGTCCAGGCGTGTGCGCAGCTGCGGGTACTGCACCACGTTGCGGCTCTGTACCAGGCGGATGTTGTCTTGCAGCTCCTTGGCGCCCTCGTTGGTCGGGTCCAGTTCGAGGATCTGCTTGACCTGGCGGTCGGCACCGTAGATGTCACCGCGACGCAGGTCGCCACGGGCCAGTTCGAGTTTCTCGTCCATGCTGCGCAGGTAGTCGAGCTGGCGCAGGGAGTCCTGGGCACGACGGTTGTTCGGCTCGATGCCCAGGACCCGGCTGTAGCCCATGCGGGCCCCGGCGAAATTGCGCTGGGCGCGGTCCATGTCGGCCTGGGTCAGCAGTGCCGTCACGGCGCGGGCCCGACCGCTATTGAGCGCGATGTGCAGATCGGTATCGCGAGGATTCTCGCGCAACCCCTGTTCGATGCGAGCCAGGCCGGCTTCGTACTGGCCAGATTCCATCAGGGCGGAAGCTTCTTCCTTGGCGACCTGCGCCGAACTGCATGCAGCCAGCCCTGCGCAAAGACAAAGGCTCATCAGCAAACGGGATTTGTTCATTCCGTACTCCCCACAGACAAAGTCTGAGCTAAATGCAGAGGCAGATAGACCAGGCTCAGCTCCTCTTTGGAAATGCGCTCGATCCGCCAGGTTTCGTCGATGACATCCCCTTTGCGCACGACGTAAATTTTTTCGCCACTCTGCAAGAACACCTGCAGATCGGAACGGTCATCCAGCCTGCCGACAAACTGGAAGGGCATCGGCGGTGCAGTGGGGACCTGCACCTCTGGCGTCACGACCACCGGTTGTTCAATGACGGTGCCGAGGACCGCCTGCGCTTTCCAGCTGCGGGCGGCGAACAGGTCGCCTGCCGGGCTCAGGTCCTTGATCGGCACTACCGCCGCGGCACTCGCTGCAGCCGTCGCGGCGCCCGGGGCCTTGCCTTTGGCTGGCGTGGCCACGGCGGCCAGCGCAGGGTCGCTGTCGTCAGCCTGCTTGAAGTATTCGGGGAACCAGGCCAGCGCTGCCGCTACACCGAAGAACACCACCCAACCCACCACTCGCTTGGTATTCATCATGACCTCGACAGGTAAAGGGTCATGCGGATCCGCCCGGTCAGGTCGGTATCGGCGATCTTCTTGCGTTGAAACTCCACATCCTCCAGCACCACCGCCGGCAACTGGCCGAGCAAGGCGTGCAGGAAACGCCGCAATTGCGGATAGCTGCCACGCACCGGCAGCAGAATCTGATAACGGGCCAGGTGCGTCTTGGGATCCACGCCCAGGGAATACTCGCCCCGGGACAAGGTGATGCGCTCCTGGGCGGCCAGGGCGTAGATCTTGTCGATGGCCACGGTGGCCTGGGGCTGGGACGGCAACTTGCTGCGGAAATCGTCGAGCTGGCGCTGCGGCACCACCGGTGCAGCCACGGTGCCGTCTTCAACCTTGGCCAGGTACTCGGTGGCTTCGCGGGTCTGCTGGTTGAGGCTTTGCAGCGACTGCCAGTCCGGCAGCAATCCGGCCAGGCTATAGCTCAGCGCCAGCACCAGCATGGCCAACCCTGCCAGCCCCGGAACGCCCAGGCCTTGCAGGTATTCGTGGACGATCAATTTATGGATTTGCATCGCCGATCTCCCAGGTAGCCGACAGGTTGAACTGCACCGGGTGTTCCGGCACGTTGGCGACAATTTCGTGGCTCAGCAGCGACACGTCGGACAGCTCGTCGCTGGCTTCGAGGCGACGGTGGAAATCGAGCATGGCGTCCAGGTCCATCGCCTCGGCGCTGATCCGGACCTGGCCTTTGCGGGCGTCCGGGGTCAGGGTCAGCAGGGCAATGTTGTCCCGCGGCATGGCTTCCAGCGTGGCGAACAGACGCTCCCAAGGGCGGCGCAACTGCTGGGAGACCTTGCGCATTTCGGCCAGGTTCTGCGCCTGCTCGCGAGTTTCCGCCGGGGTCAGGCCGGGCTTGCTGCCGTTGTCGCCGGTGAGCACCCGCTGGGTGGTTTGCAGGTGGCCCTGCTGTTGTTCGGCCTCGTTGCTCAGGTGCTGCTGCACCAGAGCGCAAGTCAGTGTCAGCACCACGCCACCAGCCAGCAGGCTCCAGCCCAGGGGACCTGCACGGCGGCGCGGCTGAAAGTCGAGCATCAGGGGGCGCATGTCAGGCCACCGCCCGAGACATGACGTACAGGCAATCGCGTACGGCTGTCCGGTCTTCTTCGAGGGTGCGCAGATGCACACCGGGCACATCAGGGTGCGAGTCGATGCGCGCCGGCGCATGCAGGTAGACCGTCAACGGCCGTTCGCTGGTGGATGCCTGCAACTGGTTCTCACGGCCGATCAGCGCCGTCAGGGCAGCATCACTGTCGCTGCTGCCCACCGAGCGCACCGACGTCCAGCGCCCTTCCCGGGCCAGCAGCAACACGCTGCGTACCGGTTCGGCGACCACGAACAGGAAGTCTCCGGCATCAAGGCTTTTATCGAAATGGTTGAACGCCGCCATCAGGTACGGCTGCACCGAGCGCAGGCGCAAGCCACGCGCGCTGACCAGGGTGCGCAGGCGGTCGAGCAAGTCCTGGGGCAGCGCGGTAGCGATGCGGTCATAACCGGCAGGCTCGGCCGACAGCACCAGGCTCCAGGGTTGCGTCGGTGTACCGTAGAGGTCTTCGAAACACAGTTGGGCGAAGCCGAGCAATTCGGCCGGGCTGCTGATCTGATCGCTCCAGGGCACCAGGCAATAGCGGCTGAAGTGTCCCGAGATCACCACCGTCAGTTCGGCCCTGGCAACGGCGTGTTCGGCCAGCAAACGGTCGAGGGTGTCGAGGGCCACCGCCCAGGCCTGGAAACCTTCGTCGATGTAGCCGACGCTGCCCAGCCAGTGGGTTGCACTGCCCTGGCGATGCCCCAGGCCTACACCGCTGGCGCCGAGCACGGCGACAAATTGCTCACGAGATAAAAGTGACACGATTGATCTCCTCGAGAGTGGTCCGGCCTTGTTCCACCAGTTCCAGCGCCGACTCGCGCAACAGGCGCAAGCCACGTTTGCAGGCATGGGCCTTGATTTTCGAGATGGGTTGACGCTCGACGATCATTTGCCGCAATTCGTCATCCAGATGCAGCAGTTCGGCAATCGCACTGCGCCCGCGATACCCGGTGCCCCGGCAATGCCCGCAACCCTTGCCGTGGACGAACCGGTAGTGAGCGACCTTTTGCGGATCGAGCCCCGAGACCTCCAGCTCTTCTTCTGTCGGGCTGTAAGGGGCGCTGCAACTGGTGCAGACCAGACGGATCAAACGCTGGGCCAGGACGGCATTGAGTGCCGAGACCAGGCTGTAGGGATCGATTTCCATCTGGGTGAATCGGCCGATCACGTCGAACACGTTGTTGGCGTGGATGGTGGTGAACACCAGGTGACCGGTGAGCGCCGATTGCACGGCGATCTGTGCGGTGTCCGGGTCGCGGATTTCACCGACCATGATCTTGTCCGGGTCATGACGCAGGATCGAGCGCAGGCCCCGGGCGAAGGTCAGGCCCTTTTTCTCGTTGACGGGGATTTGCAGCACGCCCGGCAATTGATATTCCACCGGGTCTTCAATGGTGATGATCTTGTCCACGCCGTGGTTGATCTCGGTGATCATCGCGTACAGGGTGGTGGTCTTGCCGCTACCGGTAGGCCCGGTCACCAGCACCATGCCGTAGGGTTCGGCGGCCAGCCGGCGCAACTGGCGCAGGGTATCTTCTTCAAAGCCCAGGGCTTGCAGTTGCACGCCACAGACTTTGTCGGCGAGGTCCTGTTTGTCGAGCACCCGCAGCACCGCGTCTTCGCCGAAGATGCTCGGCATGATCGACACCCGGAAGTCGATCTGCCGGCCGCTGATGCCGATCTTGAAACGACCGTCCTGGGGCACGCGCTTTTCGCCGATGTCCAGTTCAGCCATGACCTTGACCCGGGAAATCACTTGCTCGGCGAACTCGCTGCCCTGGATCTTGCTGATGTTGTTGAGCACACCGTCGATCCGGTACTTGATTACCAGGCCGCTGCCGGTGGTGCCCAGGTGAATGTCGCTGGCGTGCATTTTCAGCGCGTCGTACAGCGTCGAGTTGACCAGCTTGACCACCACACTGGCGTCTTCGCTGATGCTGGTCAGGGACAGGCTTTGCAGGGTATCGATCTCGGCTCCGCCCTCGGCCTGGGCGTTGAGCGATTCCACCGCGTGGAAACTTTCTTCGTGACGCGCCAGGTAGGCCTTCAGGTCGTCGGCATGCACCAGGTACAGCGGCGCGCCGTGCAGGCATTCATCGATCCAGGCCAGGCGTGCGCTGTCGAAGGGGTCGGCGAACACGCCGATGACCGCTTCGTCGTGACGCAGCAGGATGAATTCACGCTTGAGGCATTGGGCCAGGGTCACCCGGTCGAACACCGGGGTGGCACTGAACAGGCTGTCGGTGTCGAGCACCGGGTAGTGCAGGGTGACACCCAGGCACTGGATGAAAGGCATGGGAGCCAGTTCACTCAACTCCCCGAGGGTGTCCAGCATCCGCTCGCCGGAACTGGTGGCCAGGGCGCGCGCCTGGGCCAGTTGTTCACTGCTGAAGCGAGTCGGTACACATTCCACTTGCGCCGGTTCTACGGCAAGGGATAGACGGTCCATGGCTTGCTCTCCAACGCCCGGGGCTTTGAGCCCTGTCAGCGCGGCGAGTCATTTCGGCACAGGCCGGAACGTCTTGTCGCGCCACTACTCCCCGGTGAGCAATTGTTCGTCGTCTGGCGCCATGGAAGCCGAAGTATTTTTTCGGCGATCTGCAAGCACCCAACTACCGTCGTACAACTGCAGCGGGAAACTCTCGGTCCTGCTCTGGCGTCGTTCGACGAATCCTTCGGAAGTGCTCACGCTCACACCCGCTCTGGGCTCGCGCCGCCTGCCCAGAAGATCAAGCACTGCACGGGCCAATTCCGCCAACGGAAAGGGTTTGAACAGGATATGGCTGACTCCCAGTAGCCGGGCCCGCTCGCAAACTTCCGCGGTTGGATGCCCTGTGATCAGCACAAAATGGCACTTCCTGTTCTGGCGGACGGCATCGAGCACCTGAAAGCCTTCCATATCCGGCAAGCGGTAATCGAACACCATCACATCGGGTGCGAAATCGTCTGCTGCGGCGATTCCATGTGCACCGTCGTGAGCAATCCGGACTTCCAGCGCTTGCGCCTGCAGGTAACCCTGGAGGTTTTCCGCCAGCAGCTGTTCGTCATCAACAACCAGTACTTTGTTTAACAAGGTCGACTCCTTGAAACCGCAGGTCCGGGTTTTGAACCTGGCGGAGCGCGTGCCCTGAGAGGACTAACGCACACTTCATGCCAGGCTGAGCGCCGGTAATTTTAGGTCTTCATGTCCTTGAATTTAAAAACAATGCCTTTTCGTACAGCAATCCCATCCCCCAAAAACGGGGAAAGCGATCGAATGGGCATTGACGTTTTTCCCCCACTGTTGGGGAACACCCCTAGTCATCATCAATCCGCTCGATCCGATTGCGCGAACGCAATTGCGCCAATGCCTGCGAGCGAGCCTGTACCTGGTGCTGCCGGGCAAGATAAGCCCGAACCGTCTCAAGTCCTTGTTCCTCCGGGACATGGGTCGCCTCCCTGTGATTCTCTAAATAGATCAGATGCCAGCCGACCGACGTGCGCACGGGTTCGCTGATGGCCCCCGGTGCCAGGGCAAACGCGGCCGCTTCGAACTCCGGCAACATCCGTCCACGGGGAAAGTAGCCCAGGTCGCCCCCTTCGCTGGCCGACGTGTCTTCAGACCCGCTACGGGCAGCGCTGGCGAAATCGGCCCCGGCAACAATGGACGCCCTTATTTCAATTAAGCGTAGCCGCGCAGCCTCGACTGTGGAAGCGTCGGCACCGGCCGCTACCTTGACCAGGATATGCCGGGCCCGCACTTCTTCGGGCCGGTTCAGCTCGTCTCGGTGTTCTTCGTAGAACGCCCGGACCTGTTTTTCTTCCGGCCCGGCGGTCTGGATGAGGTCATTGAACACTTGCCGGGCCGCCAGTTCACGGCGGATGTATTCGGTGTAACCGGCCTCATCGAAACCGGCATCTTCAAGACGCCTGGCAAACACCTCGGATCCGCCCATGGCCTGACGGGTCTGATCGATCTGCTCCTTGACCACGGCATCACTGATCACCACGCCGCGCTTGACGGCTTCCTGCCACAGCAATTCGCGATCGATCAAGGCATCCAGTGCGGCCTTGCGCAGTTGCCTGTAGGCTTTCGGATTGCGGATATTGCCTACCGCCCGGCCCTGGTCTTCCAGGTATTCGGCGAAGTAGCGCTCCAGGCGCAGTTGGGAAATTTCCTCGCCATTGACCCGCGCCGCGGCCGGACCATTGCTGCACCACGCCACGGGTGCCCATAGCGTCAGCAGGACCAGCACAGTGTTGAGTTTCATGATCGGCCTCCGGTCATGGCGTGGCAACCACAGGTTTATAGGGGGCGACCAGATAGAATCGCTGGTCCGGCAGATCCACCGTGACGATATGGGCACCGCTCAAACCCAGGCGTCGGCCAGGACCAAAGCTCATCAGGGGCGTCAGCCCGGTATCGAAGTCATGCAGGCCTTCCAGGGCACTGACCAGCTTTTCGCGGCTGGCATCCCGCCCGGCCTGTTTCATGCCTTCGCTGAGCAGCATCATCGAACTGAACGCGCCCACTTGCAGTATCGCGTGCTGGCCACCGAGGCCCTGGTGTTCGCGCAACTGGGTCAGGGCCAGGCGCCCGGCCTGGGTCCAGTCGCTGGGCACGAACGGATAGGCCAGGAACACCCGCCGGGAAAATCCGCTGGGCACCTGCGTCAGATTGCCCGCCACCTGGTTCGAGGTGGCGAACAGGTAAGGCACCTGCCCCGCCGTTTGCAGGCGCTCGGCCAGTCGGCTGAAGCCGCTGCTGGTGCCCAAGTAAAACACCGAGCGCGAGCCCAGGGGCAAATCTTCCCCGCTCGGGTCGTAGGCTTGCAGGCGCACCTTTTGCCAGGCGTGCCCCTGCAAGTACTGGCCGAGTTCCTGCGCCGCCTGCCGTTGGCCGGATTCGTCCGGATAGGCGATCAGCGTCGGCCCCTGAAGCACCCGCAGGCTGGCACTGGCGTAATCGGCCAGGGCGATCAATTGCTCACGAAGCCCCGGCAGTGGTTCGAATATCTGCGGACTGGCGTGGGGCGTGCCCTGCAAGGACAGCGGCCCGATCAGCGGAATGCCGGCCCGTTCCAGACGCACGGCGAGGTCCATGTCCAAGGCCGGCGCCAGCGGGGCGATCAGGGCGAACACTTGCTCCTCATCGATCAATCGGTCCAGCGCCTTTTCGGCACTGGCGCGATCGGTGCCGGGGTCGAGGATGGTCAAGCGCAACTGCCGCCCGTGAATGCCCCCCGCCTCGTTGATACGCGTCACGCAGCCCTTGAGCACCGCCGCCACCGTGCCGCTCTCCTCGCTCAATGGCCCGGTGCCTGGCAGCAACGTACCCAGGTGCAGACTGTCGGGGGTCAGGCCCGGATCGCGGTCTTCGGCCAGGCGCTTGAGGTACGCCGTGAGGTTGCGCTGATCGTTCATCGACAACACGAACCGCGGCATCGACGGATCGAGCCGGTTATTGCCGGGGTCGCGCCCCTCCTGCACCGCCCGCGCCAGGGTGCTGTCGCTGTAGGCCGGGTAACTGCGGCCGTTGATGTGCTGCTGGCCATGGCTACTGGCCAACCGCGACCAACTCAGGTCCGGTGGGCGCACCCCGCCTTCCGGTCGCCCGAGGCCGTCTTCGCCATGACAGTTGGCACACGGCAGGCTGGTGGCCGGCAGCACCATGTTCGATGCACCAACCCGGGCCATGATCGGCTCGCCGCTGGCCGATACACCTTCGCGGTACAGGCGCTTGCCGGCACTTTCACTGAGGCTCAGCGGCAGCGCCTGGACGCTGAGCGTAAAGCCGCCAAAGAGCAGCAGGCCAAGGACGAGGGCAGTATTGATGGCCATGGCTAGCGTCCGGCCACGGGCATTGCCAGCAGCTGCAGGCGCTGGGCAATGGCGGCCGCAGGGGCATCGGGACGGATTTTACTCCAGCGCTTGTTCGCCACGTCACCGACGATCAACTGAGTGGAGTGCTGCTCGGGGGTCGGCACGATCTGACCGATGCGACCCAATACAAGGTCCATTTGCGCCTTGTCGCCGGTAAGAAAAAACCAGTGGGGCCCATCGACGCCCTGTTTCAAGGTGTAAGCCTTGAGTACCGCCGGGGTGTCCCGCAGCGGATCACTGGTAAGGGAGATAAAGGTGATGCCGTCGGCCTTGTCGCCGAGCACTTCACGCACTTCCTTGAGCTTGCGGGTAATCAGCGGGCACGCATCGTTGCAACTGGTGAAAATCACATTGAGCAGTACTACACGGTCCTTCAATGTGTCGCTGTAGAAGCGCAGTGTGTTGCCGTTCTGGTCCTGCAACGGCGTGTCGGTGAACCAGGTCTTCGCGTCATGGGTGCCGCTGGACGGCTGCGCGGCGGCCACCGCAGGCGCGGTGGTCTGCTCATGCCCTTCGTGGGCAAACGCCACTGAACTGAAAATGCAGTAGCAGATGCCCAGGGCAAACCAGTCGATGGCTCTCATGGCTGTTGCTCCATGGCGATGGCAGTGTGCTTGGCGTGAACGTTGCGTTCACCACTGAGTTTCTCGACGGCCCGGGCCAGTTCCGCCGGGTCGGTGAAACCGTAATAGCGGGTCCAGAAACGGTTGTTGCCGTCGCCCACCAGAATCAGCGGCGAGTGGTTCTTGAAGTCACCGCTGTAGGCGCCCAGGCCCTTGAGGGTGGCATTGACCGACTGCGGCGAACCGGTCAGCCAGCTCCAGCCCGGCCCCTGCTGGTAGGTGCGGGCGTAGTCGTTCAGGCGTTGGGGATCGTCACGCTGCGGGTCGATGCTGATCGACACCAGTTGCACCTCGGTGCCAACCCGCGCACCCAGCTGTTTCTGCACCTTGCCCATGATCGAGGACACCACCGGGCAGACCGTGGTGCAGCTGGTGTAGATGAACCCCATGACCACGATCTTGTTGCTCACCAGGTCTTTTTCCAGATTGACGACCTTGCCGTTCTGGTCCAGCAAGGTCACGTCGGCAATCTTGATCCGGGCGGTCTCCTGGCCAGCCTTCCTGGCTGTCATGTCGTGCCCGGCGTGCTCGTCCGTCGAATGAGCCAGCGCCTGGCCGATACCGGTGACCAACAGGCAGAACGTCAGCAAGCCGCGATGTGCGAATCGGTTCATGTCAGTTTCCTCTTAGTGGGTATCGCCGGGTACGACCCGGACGCTGGCAAAGGTCTTGTCATCGAAACTCGAGCCCAGGGACGCCGCACGCACGTGCAGGTACCAGGCACCGTCCTGGTCGAGGGTCACCGGGGCTTCATACACACCGTCGGCGACTTCCAGCGCGGCGACCTCCTGTGGTCGCGAGGTCGGGGCGCGGAAGTAGCGCACCTGAGCATCCTTGACCCCGCTGCGCTGCGCCTTCTGCTTGCCTTCGACGATGCGAAAGCGCACCAGGTACGGACTGCCCAGGTCAGCGGTGGACTTGTCGAGCATGAACTCCACCCTGGGCATCCCACGGTGCTGGTCGAGCCGCTTGTCCTCCTCCACCAGGGTGCTGAAGCAGTGGATGATGTTCGGCTGGTTGAGCAGGAACGCCACGTCGAAACGCCCCGCCGCCGGTAGCTTGACCCGCGAGCTGTAAAGCCCCGGCTCGATTTCCCGCAGGCTGCGGTCAATAACCAGTGCTGCCCGCGCCACTTGTCCGCGATTGGGGTAGCCGGACATCGGCGCGTTCATACCTTCGGCGTAGAAGTAGGTGGTGTTGTCCACCGGGTTGACCACGAACACCGCGTTGTCGTCCCGCGATACCGCCAGGCTTGACGCCAGCGGCAGATCACCGGCCATCCGCGGTGCCTGGGGTCCGGCCTCGAACCCCTGGGTGATCGGCGTGCGGCCCTCGCCGAGGGAGGCCAGGTTGATCATCGTGACTTTCGGCGAAGCCAGCCCGCGCACATAGGCATAGGCCTTGGTGAACACCACTTGCCAGGGCTCGGCGGAGACGTTCAGTTCATGGATCAACGCGTCGTTGGCGGTGTCGATCACCGCGGCCTGGTTTTCCAGGGTGTTGAGCACGATGCCAAAACGACCGTCGGCGCTGAAGCCCATCGGGCCCAGGCCCTGCTTGAGCCGGATCACCCGACGCACCGACTGGCTGTTGCCATCGACGACGGTCACCGTGCCATCCTTGCCATCGGCCACATAGGCGGCGCCGGACAACGGCGAATACTTCACCGACAATGGGTGCGAACCGGTCTTGAGTTGTTTGCTGATGCTCAGGCTGGCGATGTCGACGATGCTCACCGTGCCATCGTCGCGGTTGGTGACAAAGGCAAAACGGCTGTCCTTGCTGAAAGCGATTTCGTGGTGCCCGGCCCCGGTGGCCAGGTGCTTGAGGGGTTTGAGGCTGGCGGCGTCAATCACCGTGACCCCGGATTGCCCGTCGGCCTTGGCGTTGTTGCCGACCCACAGCAGGCGTTCGTCCGGTTGCAGCGCCACGCGCACCGGATTGCTGCCGGCAACCACCGAGTCGATCAGCTTGAACTCTTGACTGTCGATCACCGCCACCTCGCCGGCGGCGGGCATCGAGACAAACACCCGTTTGTTGTCTTTGGGCGTCACCCAGTCCATCGGCGGCTGTTTCAGTTCAATGCGCGCCAGGGTGCTGGTGATGCCGCCGACAGACACCGACGGATCGATCACCGAGACGCTGGCGTCACGGTTCATCACCAGCAGGAAGTAGCTGTTGAGATCGAGCAAGGGGCGTGCGCCGATGTTCGATTTGAGGAAGGTGCCGACCCGCGACTTGCAGCTACTGTCGCGGCCCTGGGCCTGGTCGGCGGCGATCGCTTGCGGGTCGAGCCAGGCGCCCGGCGAAACGCCGGACAAGGGTTGGCCCGAGGCTTTGTCCGTCACGCGAAACTGCACGTCGGCAAAGCCGCCCTCACGCAATACGCCGTCCTCGGCCAATGGCTTGACATCAAGGACCACCGAGATCCCGTCACGCTCCAGCGTCCGGTCGCCCCAGGTGTCGGGCAAAGCGACCTCGCTGAGCATGTTCGCAGGCGCGGTTCGCCACACGCCGATCCCGATCAGCGCCATGCCGACGATCAGCGCGCTGCCAACGAATTTGATGGTCCTGTCCATGTCGCATCTCCTCTTCAGAACCTACCTGTCCCTTTTTGGTCACTCATGTGGCGAGGGGGCTTGTCGGATCGCCGCACCGCCCCGTTGGGCTGCGCAGCGGCCCCCCCCTAAATCCACAATTGCATCCGCCTGACACACCGCATGTAGCGTTTTTTACGACTGCTTCGCAGCCGAACGGGGGCAAGCCCCCTCGCCACACAAGCCCGCTCCCACAGGTGTTGCGTTACTGTCCTTTCCTACGGTGCCGTTGCCGGCACCCATGTCATGCGATGCCTTTGTGGGAGCGGGCTTGCTCGCGAAAAGGTCAGCACATCCAATATTCAGGTGTCTGACACTCCGCCTTCGCGGGCAAGCCCGCTCCCACAGGTGTTGCGTTACTGTCCTTTCCTACGGTGTTGGTGCCGTTGTCGGCGCCGGTTCATTCGTGACCCGCAGCAAGCCCCACAGACCGGCGGTGTTGCCGAAGGACGCGTTGTCACGGAACAGGTAATCCCCGGCAATCGCATTGCTGCCACCGGCGCTCGGGTGCATGGCGCTGAAGTGGGCGGCCGGCAGCACGCTTTCGCGTGCGCCGATGTACATCGACATCGGGTTCAGGCCGAACCGCACCGAACCGACGCCGGGGGTCCACATCGGATAGCCGTCGACATCGCTCTTCTCCGCCAGGTACGGATTGACCGACCAGAGGTGACCGTCGAGCTGGAAGGTCGAGCCGCGACTGCCGCCGGTCGGCATCAGCACATGGGTGCGGAACGGTTGCCCGGGTTTCACGTAGAACACCGGCGTTTGTGGATCGCCGCCCACCAATGCGTTGCTGTAGGCCATGTGGGCGTTGGGCACGTCACCATAACCAGAGCCGTCCGCGCGGCCGAACGGTGCATCCGGAGCGAGGCCGAAGCGATACCACAGGGGCTCGGTCTTGTAGTTGATGGCCATGCCGGCGTTGTCCTTCGGATCGTTCGGCACGCCCATGCCTTCCGAGGCGATGCCTTCCACCGGCCGACCATTCGCCCAGCGCAGGTTCAAGGCGCGCTGCCAGACCATCGCGAAGTCACGGTAGACCGCCTGCCCCGTCGCCGTGACCGTGGCCGATGCACGCTTGGCGTCCTCGACCCAGGTGGCGCCGGCCGGCAGCACACTCATTGCACCGCCAAGGCCTTTTTGCGGCTGCTTGATCACATCCGCCGGGGTGAAATTCAAGCCGCCGAACTCCACCGCCGTGGCGTTGATGTTGTCGACGTTGCGGCCCAGTTGGGTCACCGGTTTGCCTTCACGCTCCAGGTGCCCGGCGTAGTACTGGTAGGTACGGGTCGGGTAGGCACCGCTGTTGCCGACCCGCGGTGGCACGGTCTGGATCGGGTTGACGCCGACGTTGGCGCCGTCGGATTTGGTGATGTCGTAGGCCAGCAATTGCGCATGCAGGCCGACATGGCTGGAGGGCCGCAGCAGGTTGTTGTTGAAGGTGGTCGAGCCGTTGCCGTCATTGCGATTGCGCTTGACCAGCCCCTGCAGGATGGCGGTCTGGGCCAGGTCAGGCATCACGCTCGGCAGACGGTTCTCCAGGGTGATATTGATGCAATCCCCGGCCGCTGCGCGCAGCACCAGCGGTTCGACAGGCACCCCCGGCTTGAGCTTGCCCGTGCTCGGGTCGAGGTCGGTCTTGCGCACGTACAGGATCGCGGTCGGGTCATGGATCGGCCCGCTCTGGCCACCGATGGTGATGGTTTCGCCGTCCTCGGGATCGGTCACCGTCACCCGGGGAATGCTCACGGTTCGCGAGTTGAACACCAGGGTACCGCCCGCCGGATTCAACGGCCCGCCGACATGCTGGCCAAGTCCCTCGGGGTCACCGATCGACAACCCCAGCGGATTGCTCAGGATGTCGTTGGCCAGCGCCGCCACGACCTCGTAGTTGCGCTGCACGGTGGGCCTGGTACCCATGCCGTTCGGGTTGGCGCCGACCCGGGGACAAGTGCCGTCAAACGCCACGGTGTTGCGCGTGCCCGCCGGTTTCGGGTTGTTCGGCAGCGCGAACAGATCGCTGCGTTGCGCGGTGTAGTTGCGCATCACGCCCCAGATGCCGTTCCAGTAGCCTTCGATCGAGGCATCCATCGAGTACAGATAGTCACCCGTGGTCGCCGCGGAACTGGAGAGCATCGACACCGGCGCAATGAAGCCCATCTGCTCGGAAATCCCGACCATTTGCGATGCTCGCCAGCCCGAGTTGGAGCTGTTGCCATAGCCGGTGCCGCTTTGCAGCCACTTCACACCGTGCAGGGTGACGTTGTGCTCCTCTTCATGGCCGCCGGCATGCACCCGCAACCGCACGTTGTCGCCGGTGTAGGTGCGCAGCATCGGTGTGAACGGGTCGCCCGGTTCCGCACCGCCACGGTTGATGTGTGGCGGGAACCGCGTAGTGCCGCCGGTCGGGCCGGTGGCCGAAGTCACCAGGTTCGGCGCCAGGTTCATCGCAGGGATCGCACGGTCGGTACGGCTTTGCATGGCAAACGACAGGTCGCCGCCGAGGCCGTCGGCCTGCATGCCGCGCTTGCCGTCCGGGCCGACCTTGTTCGGGTCGAACACCCGCAGGCCCAGGGGTTCGTTGCGGTAATTGACCACGAACATGCCGGGGTCATCCACCGAGATCGCTTGCGGACATGGCCGGCTCGGGCAGCCAGGCTTGATGCCGCCACGGGCCTCGACCACCGACTCGAGCAGGTTGCCGGCGTTGTTGCGCACGGGCGGATTGATCGCATAGCGGAAGCTGTCGGATGTCGCCGGGAACGCCTGCGGATTGGGCACGCCATTGGGGCCGGCGCCGACGTACACACCGGCTTCGTAGGCGTGCTGGAAGTCGCTGTACTCCAGGAAGAACTCACGGAAGCTGTCGTTCTTGCCGTCGTTGTCCAGGTCACCGGTCGATATCACCGCCTGCCATGAAGTCGGCCCGCCGTCCGAGCGCGCACCGCTGTACAACGGCTCGCCCGTTTCGGCGTGAAACCAGGTGGAACCGGCGGGTTCGGCCAACACGGTGGCGTACAGGCCGATCTGTTGGTGAGTCGATGGGCCGAGGTGGTCGTGGGTGAAAATGGTCCCCAGGCCACGGTCGACACCCTTGGTGTTGATCACCGGATCGATGAACCAGCGCTGCATCGCCGTGCGCGCGCCCATCCAGTCCGCCCGGCCATATTGACCAAAGAACGGATGCGCCTTGGCCACCGGGCAGGCGGGTGTGCCGTCACGCGGGTCGGTGCCCTGGCACTGGTTGAACGCGCGGATGGCATGGATGCGTTCCACCACGGCACCCGGGGAAAGCACGCCGTCCTCGTAGTTCCAGCCGTTGGACGAACCATCGGCGGACGTCAGGTCCCACTTCGGCAAGTGAATGTGCTGGCCGATCACGTCGGTCGGGGTGCGTACCTGATAGTCGTCCATCTCATAGGTGGCCGGCACCAGGTTGGTTTGCTGGTACTGCACGCAGTCGAAGGTGTTCATGCGCATCACCAGCGGTTCCGGCGGACGCTGCTTGGTGATCACCGGCCAGGCGTCTTCCCACAACGCGAGGATGCGTGCCTGCGGGAAGTGGTAGCCGACCTTGTTGTACACCGCGTCGAACTGGATGTTGGCCGCCTTGTAGATGCGCGGGCGGTCGGCAGTGAAAGTCGAGGAGCCAGTAAAGGACATGCCGTCGATGCGCTCGCCGCTATGGTATTCACCGCTGCCGGCACTGCTGGTCAGACGTTTGGCCCGATCATCCATGCAGGGCTCGTAGAACGGCGCACCGGCAATCGGCAAGGCGCCATTGGTGCGGAAGTTGCGCGCAACCACCTGTTTGCCCGGCAGCACGGCAAAACTGGGGTGATCCTTTTTGGCGTGGAAGGCCATGGCCGCCTGTTCGACTTCGGTCCCCTCTTCCGGCAGGTAAATCGGTTTGGCCCGCTTCACTTCCTTGGAGAAGTCCAGCGAGGTGGTCACCGTGTGCGCCTCGCCACCGGCCGACACGCCGTCCAGCGCATGGCGCCCCAGGCCACCGTCCCAGCCACCGGACTGGTTCGGGTCGAGGTTGGCCCACAGGCCGTTGCCGCTGGTTTTCAGCGCCTGGGCCTTGGCCGCGTCGAGCATGTCCAGCGGTGGGGTTGGCGGGCGTTGGCCGACCGAACTTTCCATGCCGCCGATCCAGAAGGGGAAACCGGGATTTTTCAGGCTGCCGTCGGCGTTGCGGTTGGCTTCGCTGCGATCGACCAGCGCCAGCGAGCCGATGGCCTGGGTACCGCCGGCACCGCCATTGCCGCCGTCATCATCGTCGCCAGCGGCTATCAGGGTCTGGCCGACTTTCGGCACCACGACAACCTTGCCCGGCATGGGAGCCATGGCTTTGCCGGGCAACGGCACGACCGCCGGGATCGGCGTACCGGCGATGATTTCGCCATCGGGCAAGGCCCGTGCACCGGCCGCCGGTTTGCCGTTGCGCAGCGCATAGGGTTGTTTGTGGAAGCCGTCGGCACCCTGCTGGGACACTTCGAGCCGGGTGCCTTCTTCGAACACATCGTGCACCCGCCACATGGCCCACATGCCCTGGGCGAAGTGCGGGTAGAAGTGGCAGTGGTAGATCGCATCGCCCGCTACGCGGTTACGGTTACCCGAACCACCATTGGCGATTTCATAGGTGTAGCCGGAGCCCGGGCCGATGCCCTGGGCGTCCAGGTAATCGGTGTTGTCATCGTTCGGGTTGTACAGCCATTGATGCCCGTGCAGGTGGAAGATGTGGTGTTCGTAGCCGTTGTGGGTGTTGCGGAACTTGACGAAGTCACCGATGTAGCTGTGATTGACGTTGGACGGCTCCGACGGATAGAGCGCCATGGTCGCCTTGACCCCGACCTGATCGGCACGCGGCACCTCGCCCGGGCGAATGTTTTCCAGGCCGGCGTTGGCCGGTACGTCCACCAGCATCGCCACGTCGCCCACGGTGTGCGAACTGAGGAAAAACTCTTCATAAGCGCAGGACAGGCAATCGTGCATCGGCCCCACGCCCAGGCGGTTGGCGACCACTTCGGCGCCCATGCCGCCGGAGCCGTAGTTGATCATGAACGAGTCGCGGGTCGGCTCCAGCACATGGCCCATCACCGGGTCTGCAAAGTACGCCGGGAAGGCTTGGGTGACGGCGGTTTCATCCTGGAACTGCGAAGCGAAATCGCGGAACGGCTCCAGCCGGTTCGGCAGCGCCGGATTGCGCTTGCCCATGGCTTCCAGCGGATAGGTCGATGGCGGGAAGCTGCCGTCGGCGTTGCTGCCCATCACGATCGCGTCGCTTTCGCCGGAAATGATCTCACTGCCGTCCACCATATTGATGATCGGCGTACCGGCCTTGCCTTCGCGAATCCACGGCTCGCGCTGCGGGTAGCGCGCCTGGTAATCGACGATTGGCTGGCCGGCCGGCGTACGTCCGGTGCTGGCCAGGCGCATTTCTTCTTCGGTCAGGGTGTTGCGGTAAGTGCGCCCGCCCTTGGGCACGACCACGACCTGGGCGAACAGCCCGTTGGCGTTGTTGCCCGCCGCGCCCTCGCCACCGAAGGTCGCGCCACGGCTGCTGACGTCGAACGCGCCTTCGCGTTCGGCGTACAACGTGTAGGAACGGCTGCTGCCGGGGGCGACGAGGCTGTTGGCGTTGCGCCCGGTATAGGAGGCGATGTCATCGATGCTGTTGACGGCCTGCAGGCCGTTGACCTGGAAACCGACATGACGGTCGGCCACCTGCTCATCGGCCTTGAAGGCTTCGGCATTACCGCCCTGGCCACCCTCTTGCTCGCCCTCTTGCTCAAACGCTTCATGACTGCCCGGGTTGGCCTGATAGGCCAGCAGATTCTGCAGATTGACGGTCAGGCAATCGCCGGCAGCCACGCGCAACACCAGCGGACGCGGACGCTTGTCGGGCCGCAGGGAGACCTTGCCCGGCACTGCTGCGCCCCCTTGGGCGAGGGAAATGTCATGGTCATCGACCACATCGCGACGCAGCGCGAACATCATACCGTTGACGTTTTGCGCCCCCAGGCGGTTGAACATCAGCGGCTGATCGAACGCCACGACGTTGGCCACCAGGTTGCGCTCGCAACGTGCAGCTGCGCTGGCAATCTCGATACCGAGCATCGAAGTCACCAACAGCAGCAAATTAATCAGGGACGGGGCGTGGGATATACCGACCATGGTCTCGGGCCTCGCTAAGGGTTTGCAGGGAAAACTTCACGACAAATCGTCGAGAGCAATCCGCATGCCACAAAAAATAACGTTATTATTCAGTTAGTTATAACTACTACTTAATAATCCGGGGGGATATTCCCCACCCAATCCCCCACTTTTTCGCCGGGGCCGCAATTCCCCACTATTGGGGAATTGTGGCCCCCGCGGTTTCAATCACAGCGGCGCATCCGCGGACAACCCCTGCAAACGCCGATACTGGTTCAGCACGTTGGGCACATAACGCTGGGTTTCGGCGAACGGCGGGACCACGTTGCCACGGCTGAGTACCGCTTGCGGGCCGGCGTTGTAGGCCGCTACGGCGAGGCGGATATCGTTGTCGAACATCGTCATCAGGCGCTTGAGATAGCGGGCGCCGCCCTGGATGTTGGCCTTGGGGTCGTAGACGTTGGTCACGCCCATTTCGCGGGCGGTGTCGGGCATCAACTGCATCAGTCCGCGAGCGCCCTTGGGTGAGGTAGCGCGGGCGTTGTAGCTCGACTCGGTCTTGATCACTGCGTGCAGCAGTGCCGCCGGCAGTTCGTTGGCCGTGGCCGCCGCCGCCACCAGTTCGGCGTAGGGTTGCGCGGCGATCATCTGCGGTTGCTGGTCGAGGCTGACGACCGGCGCATCGGGTTCACGGATCACCCGTTCATAGTGGCGTCCGGGGCGGTGGACATTGGACAGGACGTAGCTGCCATTGGCGTCCACGGAAACAAACACATCGGCCTGTGCGGCGCCGGTCAAGACCAGCAGACCCAGCAACCCGGTGGTGAGTGATTTCATTGTTAGACCTCCCCTTCCCGGCCCCGAAAAATGGGGGTAATGCCCCAATGGCCAGTCGTGCAACAGCCATACGCAAGCACTGTGCCGTAAGTGAGAAGGCCCATGGCACGGGGGGTGCAGAAGGATCACCAAGCATGAGCATGGCAATTGCATGCTGTTGAATGACAACTACTACATGGCAACTGGCAACATTGCTGCCTACCGTGCGAGGTCATCATGAATCAGCATCTGCGTTATGCCCGGCGATCCCAAAACGGATTCACCCTGCTCGAACTGTTGGTGGTGCTGGTGGTGCTGGGGCTGTTGGCTGGCATCGTCGCGCCGAAGTATTTCGCCCAACTGGGCCGTTCCGAAGTGAAAGTGGCCAAGGCACAAATAGAAGGCTTGAGCAAAGCCCTGGACATTTACCGCCTGGAGGTCGGCCATTACCCGTCGACCGAACAGGGTTTGCAGGCGCTGGTCACGGCCCCCGCCGACGAACCGCGCTGGACCGGCCCGTACCTGCAGAAAAAACTTCCCCAAGACCCTTGGGGCCACAACTACAGCTATCGCTATCCCGGTGAAAACAGCGAGTACGACCTGTTGTCCATGGGCAAGGACGGGCAACCCGGCGGCGAAGGTGAGAACGCCGAAGTCACCA
Source organism: Pseudomonas sp. GM33 (assembly GCF_000282295.1). Taxonomy (NCBI): domain Bacteria; kingdom Pseudomonadati; phylum Pseudomonadota; class Gammaproteobacteria; order Pseudomonadales; family Pseudomonadaceae; genus Pseudomonas; species Pseudomonas sp. GM33. Next base: position 9,813 of record NZ_AKJO01000117.1, on the reverse strand, counting down.
ACTGGAACTGACGGATATGGCGACCATGCGCTTTCATCTCAAAGCCGTCGGCAAGGCCGGTGTCGTCTCAATGACCGTCGATGCGCCGGGGCAAAGCGAAGCCAGGCGCATCGCCGAAGACCAGGGCCTGCGGGTAGTCAGCCTGCACGCCGAGCGACATTGGCGCGCGTTGCGCCTGCAAAGGCGCGAGACGTTCAACCTGGTGTTGTTCAGCCAGGAGCTGACCACCTTGCTCAACGCCGGCCTGCCGTTGATCGATGCGCTGGAAAGCCTGGCGGAAAAGGAAAACGCGCCACAAGCCCGCAAAACCCTGAGCGAACTGGTGCGCCTGCTTTACGAGGGCAAATCGTTTTCCCAGGCCCTGGGCCAGTTGTCGGCCATTTTCCCGCCTTTGTACGTGGCGCTGGTGCAGTCCAGCGAGAAGACCGGCGCCGTCGGCGATGCCCTGGGCCGATATGTCAGCTATCGACAGCGCATGGACGAGGTTCGCCAGAAGATCATCAGCGCGTCGATCTACCCCATGCTGTTGCTGGTAGTGGGCGGCGGCGTGGTGTTGTTCTTGATGGGCTACGTCGTGCCGCGCTTCAGCCTGGTGTTCGAAGGGCTGGGGTCGAACCTGCCGTGGTTGTCGCAGATCCTGATGAGCAGCGGCATGTTCCTTCACGCCCACCAGGGCGAATTCTTCGGTGGCTTGCTGGCCATCATCGTCGCCCTCGTCCTGCTCAAGCGCCAACCGGCCTTTCGGCGGGGGCTGGACCGGGTGATCGAAAAACTCCCCGCGGTGCACCAGCGCATCTTCATGTATGAGCTGGCACGCTTCTACCGTTCCCTGGGCATTCTGCTGCAAGGCGGCATTCCCCTCGTCACCGCCATGGGCATGGTCCGCAACCTACTCACCGTTGCCTCCCGCGGCCGGCTGGACCAGGCCTGCGAACGGGTGCGCGAAGGGCAATCGTTGTCCACCGCGCTGGAACTCAATCAACTGGTGACTCCCGTTTCCCTACGACTGCTACGCGCCGGTGAACAGTCCGGCAACCTCGGGCAGATGATGGAGCGCAGCGCCGACTTCTACGACGAAGAAATCAGCCGCTGGATCGAATGGTTCGTGCGGCTGTTCGAACCCTTGCTCATGACCTTCATCGGCCTGTTGATCGGGGTGATCGTGATCCTGATGTACATCCCGATCTTCGAACTGGCCTCGAGTATTCACTGACGTTTGGAACAGGGCCGCGCTGTCGGTTGCATTTCTTCAACCATCAAACTGAATAAATCAGCCTGCCGAGGTGTTTAACAGGTTCCCATGGGAAAAAGCAGCACGTTGCAAGCTTCATCAACGTTCCAGGCTCAAACAAGAAGACGGAGAACGACATGCACATCAATAAGCTTTTACTGGCAGTAGCTATTGGCGCGGTTCTGTCGGCGTCTACCGTACTGATTCCGGACAACCTGTCCGGGGTATCCAGTGCTCAGGCCAAGGATGGGGGTAGTGGCGGTGGCGGTGGCGGTGGCGGCAGTGGAGGCGGTGGTGGTGGTAATGGAGGCGGTGGCGGCGGCAATGGAGGCGGAGGCGGTGGCGGCGGCGGTGGTGGCGGCAATGGAGGTGGCGGCGGTGGCAATGGAGGCGGCGGTGGCGGTAGTCACGGCGGAAGCGGCAGTGGCGGCAACAGCGGCAGCGGCCATAGCGGCGACCATGGCAGCAACAGCGGCCATGGCAGTGCCAACAGCGGTTCGAGCCACTCCGGAACGGCCTCGTCCTCAGGACGCAGCGGCACCCATGATGAAGCGGGGGATGACCATGGCGTCCACGCCAATGGCGAACCCGGCGATGACCATGGCGTCCACGCCAATGGCGAACCCGGCGATGACCGTGGCGTCCATGCCAATGGCGAGCCCGGCGATGACCGTGGCGTCCATGCCAATGGCGAGCCCGGCGACAACCGTGGTGTCCATGCCGAACCCGGCGATGACAAAAGGAGCTGATTCCCGCTGATTCCAATACAACACAAAACCCCTGTGGGAGCGAGCCTGCTCGCGAAGGCGGTGGGTCAGTCAACAACTTCTTTGACTGTCACACCGCCTTCGCGAACAAGCCCGCTCCCACAGTAGATTGTGTGAACCCTATCCTTACAACCCACCCTCGGACTGATCCAGCGCCTCGCGCAAGAACTCAACCAGCACCTGCACCGGCCGCGAACTCTGACGATGCTGCGGATACACCGCCGATAACGTCAGCGGCTCGGGGCGCACATCCTCCAGTACCTCCACCAGCCGTCCATCCTTCAGTGCCGAGCCGACGATGAACGCCGGCAAATACGTGATCCCCAGGCCGGCGATAGCCGCATCCCTGAGCACCTCGCCGTTGTTGACCCGCATCCGACCGGTGACGTTGACCGTTAGCGGCTTGCCCTGCCCCGCAAAACGCCATTGCACCTGTCGACCATGGCCGTACGGCAGACAGTCATGAGCGTGCAAATCCTCAGGTTTAAGCGGTGTGCCGCGCTCGGCCAGGTACCCGGGGCTGGCGCAATACACCCGCTGGATCGAGGCGATCCGCCGGGCAATCAAGGTCGAGTCCTCGAGCGTGCCGATGCGCAACGCCAGGTCGTATCCCTCACCCAGCAAATCCACAGGCCGATCGCTCAAATCCATCTCCACCGTCACGTCGCGATAGCGCTGCAAAAACACCGGCAACAGGCAGCCCAGATGCGCCAGTGCGAACGACAGCGGAGCGCTCACACGAAGGGTCCCGCGTGGCTCGGTGGTCTGGCCGGCGATGCCCTGCTCCACTTGTTCGACTTCGCTGAGCAGGCGCAAGGCTGACTCGTAATAGCTTTGCCCCAGCGGCGTGACATCCAGTCGCCGGGTCGAGCGATTGAGCAGGCGCACGCCCAGGCGCTCTTCGAGTTGCATCAAGCGACGGCTGACAAACTGCTTGGACAGCCCCAGTTGATCGGCGGCAGCCGTGAAGCTTCCAGAGTCCATCACCTGGCAAAAAATACGCATATCTTCGAAGGGGTTCATTGTCACTTCCTGGTTGACAGTCAAACACTTTATAGCCGCTTTTTCCTTTCCTGACACAGTATTAATCTGCTCCGCACTCAAGCGGGCGACGACTCCCTCGCCACAACAGCACCCTCCACCTGCGCGACCTCATTTCTACTGGAGCATTCCCATGTCCTTTCTCCTCGGTCACCTGCTCTCCCTGAGCACCCTGCTGCTGGCCATCGACGTCCTGCTCTGGCACCTCGCGCCATTCAAGCATCGCGTCAGCCGGGTCGGTGTGCGCCTGGCGCTGTTTGTGCTGTTCGGCGCGATGCTCATCAATGCTGGCGTCAGCCCGTTGCAGGCGCCGTTGTTTGCCGATGATCGCGTGGCGCAACTGGGGGCCACGGCGCTGGGGATTCTCTGGTGGCTGTACGCGGCGCGGGTGCTCACCGAAGTGATCGGCCTGGCCCTGATGCGGCGCATCGGCCACAGCGGCAGGCTGTTGCAGGATGTCATCGGCGCACTGGTGTTCCTGATTGCGGTAGTGGCCGCCGCCGGCTACGTGCTGGAACTGCCCGTGAAAGGTTTGCTGGCGACCTCCGGCGTCGTCGCCATCGTAGTGGGCCTGGCATTGCAGAGCACCTTGAGCGACGTGTTCTCCGGCATCGTGCTCAACACCACCAAGCCGTACCAGGTCGATGACCGGGTTTCCATTGACGGTATTGAAGGCAAGGTGCTGGACATCGACTGGCGTGCCACCCACCTGCTGACCAGCGCCGGCAGCACCGCGGTGGTGCCGAACTCGGTGGCGGCCAAGGCGAAGATCGTCAATCTCAGCCGCCCGTTCAACATGCACGGCGTGTCGATCAGCATTCAGGTACCCAACCATATTCGTCCGCGTCGAGTACTCGATGCCCTGGACCGCACCCTTCAGGGCAGCAGCAGTCTGCTGCTAGATCCGGCGCCCAAAGCCGTGCTCAAGGAAGCCGGCGAAACCATGTCCGAATACGTGGCCAGCGGCTTCATCGCCGAATTGGGCAAAAAGGGTGAAGTGCGCAATCAACTGTTCGACCTGGCCCATCGGCACCTCGAAGCGGCAGGCATCTCCCGGCAACCCGATGGCGTGATCGAGCCGTCGACCCGCGCACGGGCACTGCTCGACGAAGTGAAGATCTTCCGCTCCCTGAGCGCCGAGGAACGGGATCGCCTGGCCCAGAACATGGTGGCGCAGCAATACGCGGCCGGAGATGTGGTGCTGGACCTGGAGGAAGTACCGGACAGTCTGTTCATCATCGCCACCGGAGTGGTCAGCGCCACCGTCCCCGACGGCAGCACGCAGATCGAAGCCGGGCGCATGGGGCCGAGTGAAGTCATGGGCGAACAAAGCATCCTCGCCGATACGCCGTCCCAGGCACGGTTCACCGCCATGACCTCAAGCATCATCTACCGCCTCGACAAATCCCTGACCCGCAACTGCATGGCGCAACGTCGGGAGGTCGATCGGGCGTTGAACAAGCTGCAAGCGGTGCGCCAGCAGAACAGCCGGATGGCGTTGATGGCCAAACCGGTGGCGGTCAGGAAAGGTGGTTTTTTGGGGTGGTTGCAGAGTCGATAAGCGGATGTGAACACAAAACCCTGTGGGAGCGAGCTTGCTCGCGATAGCTTTCTGTCAGTCAACCTATGTGTCGACTGATACGCCGCCATCGCGAGCAAGCTCGCTCCCACAGGTGTACGTCTTACTTGGCCGTGAATTTCATGTAGCTGTTGATCAGGTTGCGATAGTTCGGCAGGCGTTCCGACAGCAGGTTGGCCAGGCCTTCCATGTCATTGCGCCAGTCGCCTTGCAGCTCGCAGGCCACGGAGAACCAGTTCAGCAGGTGCGCACCGGCGGCCGACATGCGTGCCCAGGCCGCTTGTTGCACGGTGGTGTTGAAGGTGCCGGAAGCGTCGGTCACCACAAACACCTCAAAGCCTTCGGCAATGGCCGACAGGGTCGGGAATGCCACGCACACGTCGGTCACCACACCGGCGATGATCAGTTGCTTGCGACCGGTGGCCTTGATCGCCTTGACGAAGTCTTCGTTGTCCCAGGCGTTGATCTGGCCCGGGCGGGCAATGAACGGCGCGTCCGGGAACTGCGCCTTGAGCTCCGGCACGATCGGGCCGTTCGGACCGCTGTCGAAACTGGTGGTGAGGATGGTCGGCAGTTTGAAGAACTTGGCGATGTCGCCCAGCGCCAGCACGTTGTTCTTGAACTCGTTGGGCGAGAAATCCTGTACCAGCGAGATCAGACCGGTCTGGTGGTCGACCAGCAAGACCACGGCATCGTCTTTGTTCAGGCGTTTGTACGGAACGTTGCTCATTGGAAGCTCCTTGATGGATGGTTGTTGCATACCGCGCCGCCCTGTTGGGTCGGCGCTTTTTTGAATGCGTCAGAAGGCAAAACACGAGCAGCCAAAAGCGCCCCAGAAACCGGCGAAATCGCTGACCGGCGCGTTCGACAGGCGCGCCCGCTCATGGCTGTGGGAATGCACCGCACACGGCCCGCTGCAGTGGTGAACCTGGGCCTGCATCGGCGACGTCGGGCGCCAGTGGCCCGGCACTTTCACCACCGGCGACCAGTCCGGCAGTACCGGCACGCTGGCCGGCCCGAGCTTCTCGAAGTCACCGGCGCCGTACACTACTTTGCCGCCGACCACCGTCAACACCGACTCGATCCACTTGATCGCCTCTTCATCGACGCTGAAAAAATCCGCGCTGAGGGCGGCGACGTCGGCCAGTTGCCCGACCTTGATCTGGCCTTTCTTGCCTTGCTCCGACGAGAACCAGGCGCTGCCGTGGGTGAACAGTTCCAGCGCCGTCAGGCGTGAAAGACCTTCGGCGTGCAACTCCATGCCACCGACGGTGCGGCCGCTGACCATCCAGTACAGCGAAGTCCACGGGTTGTAACTCGATACCCGCGTGGCGTCGGTGCCGGCACCGACCGGTACACCCTCGGCCAGCATGCGCTTGATCGGAGGCGTCGCTTCGGCCGCTTTCGCGCCGTACCGCTCGACGAAATACTCGCCCTGGAACGCCATGCGATCCTGAATCGCGATGCCACCGCCCAGCGCCCTCACCCGCTCGATGTTCTGCGGGGTGATGGTTTCGGCGTGGTCGAAAAACCACGGCAAGCCGTTGAACGGAATGTCGCGGTTGACCTTCTCGAACACGTCGAGCATGCGGCTGATGGATTCGTTGTAGGTGGCGTGCAAACGGAACGGCCAGCGTTGCTCGACGAGGTGACGCACCACTGGTTCCAGTTCGGCTTCCATGGTTTGCGGCAGGTCCGGGCGCGGCTCGAGGAAGTCTTCGAAGTCCGCCGCCGAGAACACCAGCATTTCCCCGGCGCCGTTGTGCCGCAGGTAATCGTCACCCTGGTGCAGCTTCACGCTGCCGGTCCAGTTCTTGAAGTCGGTCAGCTCTTCCTTGGGTTTCTGGGTGAACAGGTTGTAGGCGATGCGCACGGTCAGTTGCTCATCCTTCGCCAACTGCTCGATCACCTGGTAATCGTCCGGATAGTTCTGGAAACCACCGCCGGCATCGATGGCACTGGTCAGGCCCAGGCGGTTGAGTTCGCGCATGAACTGGCGGGTCGAGTTGACCTGATACTCCAACGGCAGCTTCGGCCCCTTGGCCAGGGTCGAGTACAGAATCATCGCGTTGGGCCGCGCCACCAGCATGCCGGTCGGCTCGCCATTGGCGTCGCGAACGATCTCGCCACCCGGCGGGTTCGGCGTGTCGCGGGTGTAACCGGCTACGCGCAAGGCAGCGCGGTTGAGCAAGGCACGGTCGTACAGGTGCAACACAAACACCGGGGTGTCCGGTGCCGCCTGGTTGAGCTCGGCCAGGGTCGGCATGCGCTTCTCGGCGAACTGGAATTCGTTCCAGCCACCGACCACCCGCACCCACTGCGGCGTCGGCGTGCGGTCGGCCTGATCCTTGAGCATGCGCAAGGCATCGGCCAGGGACGGTACACCTTCCCAACGCAATTCAAGGTTGTAGTTCAAGCCACCACGGATCAAATGCAAGTGCGAGTCGTTGAGCCCGGGAATCACACAACGGCCCTTGAGGTCGATCACTTGGGTGCTCGAGCCACGCAGGGCCATGGCCTCGGCATCACTGCCCACCGCGACAAAGCGACCGTCGCTGATCGCCACCGCGCTGGCGAGCGGCTTTTCGCGGTCAACGGTATGAAATTGGCCATTGAACAGAATCAGATCGGCGTTCATCACGGTTCCTCGTGCAAAGTAGCGGGAGACAGCCAGGGCGCGAACAGACGCGTCGCCATGGGCATGAAGATGTAAACCACCGAGAGCACGATGGTCAGGGTGATCAGGAACGTGGCCACCACGTAGTTGGAGAGCAAGGCGTTGAGCCGCAACAACGGCCCCCAGAGCAGCGGCACCAGCAAGGTGTGCGGCAGGATCACCAGCAACGTCACCACGGCCTGCTTCCAGCGCGGCGGTGGCGTACCGGCTTCGGCCTGGGGCGAGAACCAGAACTCGTTGACCGGATTGACTTCGGTCTGGTCGCCATCGGCCAGCATCGGCGCGGCTTCGTCGACCAACGCCTGGCGTTGCGGCGAATCGAGCCAGTTCTGCATCGCCTCGGTCGAGCAAAAGCGCAGCACGCAGGTATAGGTGTCGAGGCCGGCGTTCTTGCCGCGCACCACATCCACACCCAGGTGCCCGACATTCTGCGCGGCCACCTTGACGATGTTGCGCAACCAGGCTTCATAAGGCACTTCAAAACCGGCCTTGACCCGGTGCTTGACGATCAGCGTCACCACTTCATCAGGCCCGGGACTTGCCGGCTCACGGCGATTGAGATCAGACATAACGCAAGGCTCCGGCGAAACGGATATTGAGCGCCAGCCGTCCCGGCCCGGCGATGAGAATGCTGGTGAATACGATCAGCAACAGCCAGCCGAACTGACCTTCGAAGAGGGTCCACTGCGGATGCACAAGCAACATCGACACCCACAGCAAAAACAGAACAGGCAAACACGCCAGACGCACCAGCAACCCGCCGACGATCAGCAGCGGGCACACCACCTCGGCGAAGATCGCCAGCATCAGCGTCAGGTTTGCGCCCAGGTGGAAAGGGTCTTCGATGTTCTGCAACTCGGCACTGTAGTAAAGCAGCTTGGGCAAACCGTGCACCCACAATACAAACAACCCGCCGCTGACCCGCAGGAACAGCAGCCCCCAGTCTTGCGCCCGATCATCTCGTCGCGAAGTGTCCATGGCCCACCTGCACCAATGAAAAACCACCGGCGTCGATGCGCCGGGACAGGATTCGATAGTGCCGGGACGGGGGGAGGAAAAATTGAATGTACGTGCTCTGTTTGCGGGAAGACCGAGAGCGACCAAACGACATAGTTCCCTGTGGGAGCGAGCTTGCTCCGGGCGGCGTTCCGACGATTGCGGCACAATATTCAACATTGATGTTGGCTGATCCACCGCCATCGCGAGCAAGCTCGCCCACAGGGTTATTTGTTGTTGCTACTACCTGGTTAGTCTTGCGGATCGAGATTATCCAGCGCTCGATTCACCGCCAGCTCGTCGAGCATGATGATCTGTGCTGACAAGTTTTAAACGGCGGAATGCGATAGGCGCTCAAATTTTCGCTGGCAGAGAAGTGTCGATGGAGATAGTAAGGGTCACTAGCGGTGAGTACTGTTCCGGTGCCTCGCTAAAACTTGTGTGCTTCTGAAACTGGAGGGACATGTTTCGCATTTGAACGGGCGATCCAGGGTGTGGATCTTTTTGTGTCTAGTCAAACACGACTCCTGAGCAAAAACTGCGCCGCAAACGTCACATGTGCACAGCTTCTCTGTGGAGTGATTTTTTATCGTGTGATATTTCAGTGGTCGAGGAGACCGAAACCTGGAGCCGCACACTCCACATGAGTAGGGTGTTTCGTTGGAGTGGGTCAGTTCATGAGTCGATAAATTGCCACGTTGTGTAAAACTCTTATTGCAGACGGCACACACAAAAGGCTGATCCCCGGTATGGATCCGTAGGTGGCGCTTAAGGCCTGAATTGCTTGTCAGTCTTTTGTCGCAAGTCGGACAAACAAACCGCTTCCTCCCAGTGTTTGGTTGCTCTGCACCGCTGCTAGAAGCCGCAGCGGAAGTCGAGGGCTGTGGTTCATTCCGAACGTTCTCAGACGCGTCACCTGAAGTTGCGGGCGCAAGTCCATAGGACACCACAATAGCGTCGGTTGTAGTCGGTATCTCTCCGGCGCGTAGGACCACGACAGGTATTGCTCGTGTCGATACAGAAGGCTCCAAGTCTTTAGAAAGTTCTTCGACCAGCGCCCTCTCCTGAGCGGAAGTGTTCGGGGTAGAACCCCCTAATGTTTGCAAGAATGCATCCAGCGATTGGTCCGTCGTGCCGCCACTCACCTGCCCATTGCCAGGGTGAATGCCTTCAGAAACACCCTCGCCCACCTCAAGCGCACCTTGATCACCCATGGCGCCGCCTTGCTCCAGTGACTGGAAAATTGCAGCCAATTCGTTCGGATCAAGGGGTGGGAGATCCCCCTCCCTCATACGCCCATCACGGTCGATATACCGCACCGGTGAATTGCTCACAAAACAGTAAAGGTTCAAGCCATCCACTTCCCCCGCCGGATCCGGATTGATCCAGCGTTGCTGCCACGGTGCGTAATAGCGATAGCCGTAGTAATACAACCCTGTCGCGTCGCGTTCCTTGCCTGAGTAACCGCGGGTCTTGTAGGTCGCCTTGGCTCCGTGGTGCTCGATCCACCAGGCCCGGCCGC